>NZ_JBEYTW010000008.1:0-166962 GCF_040643275.1 Spirillospora sp. NPDC047418 | reverse complement strand
GATCTGCGGCGTGTTGTTGTTTTGACGCGCTCATAACAACAACACGCCGCAGATCAACGCACTAGCCGCGCGGGGCGTACATGATGACGGCCATGCCGGTGAGGCAGATCAGGGCGCCGGCGATGTCGAAGCGGTCGGGGCGGTAGCCGTCGGCGACCACGCCCCACAGGATCGACCCGGCGACGAAGATGCCGCCGTAGGCGGCGAGGACGCGGCCGAAGTGGGCGTCCGGCTGGAACGTGGCGGCGAAGCCGTACAGTCCGAGCGCGATGACGCCCGCGCCGGCCCAGATCCAGCCCCGGTGCTCGCGCACGCCCTGCCAGACCAGCCAGGCGCCGCCGATCTCCAGGACGGCGGCGAGGACGAACAGGGCGATGGAGCGGGCGACGAGCACGGTGACGTCCTAGGTCATGGCGAACAGGTCAAGGGGCGAACAGGTCGTCGATCAGGCCGGCGGCGTCCGCGGGGGCGTGTACCTCCAGATGAACGACGTCACCATCGAAGCAGAGCCGGAAATCGAAGAACGGGCAGCAGCGCTGCTCGGCCGCCGCCAGTTCGGCGACCGCGCCGGCCTTGGCGGCGGGCAGCGTGACTCGTACACCGCCGGAGATCTCCACCGGCCGGGCACCGTCGACGACCGTCCGCCATTCGGCGACCCGCTCGGCCATGCCGTCCCCGCCGAGCGAGCAGACGATCGCCTGCTCTCTGGCGGCGGGCGCGCCGTCCGGGAAGCCGCATTCGGTGTCGCAGGGGACCGTCCGGTCGGGCAGCGCGTCCAGGTGGTGGAGGACGCCGTGCAGCGAACGGGTGAACGCCTCCATCTCGGTGAGGCGCTGCTCGGACTCGGTCAGGTGGGCGGCCACGCGCGGGCGCAGGTCGGCCTTCACGTCCGCGCAGGCACCGGACTCCCAGACCGTGAGCAGTTCCCCGATCTCGTTCAGGGGGAGGCCGAGGTGCTTGGCCGAGCCGATGAACGCGAGCCTGGTGACCGCGTCCTCCCCGTACGTCCGGTAGCCGGACGGGGTGCGGTCCGCGGTCAGCAGGCCCGCGCTCTCGTAGTACCGCAGCGTCGTCGCGGGGACGCCGCTGCGCTCGGCGAGCTGTGAAATCCGCATCGTGCTCATCGGATACGTACAGCGTGGAGACCCCGTCCTTCAGGGCGGGGAGGAAGCGCGGAACAAGGCAGCACTGTGGCCTCCTAATTTTGGCGGTCCGGGTTTTGTCGGTGGTGGTCGGTAGGTTGCGGGGTGTGTCTCGGTACCGGTTGTGCCCGACCCCTGCCCAGGAGGCGGGGTTGCTGGAGCAATGCGGGCATGCCCGGTTCGTGTGGAATCTGGCGGTGGAGCAGCACGCCTGGTGGACGCCGCGTCGGGGTCCGGCTCCGGGGTATGTCGTGCAGGCGCGGCAGTTGACCGAGGCGCGTGCCGAGTTCGGGTGGCTGGCGGCTGGTTCGCAGACGGTGCAGCAGCAGGCGCTCAGGGATTTCGCGCAGGCGATGGCGAACTTCTTCGCCGGTACGCATCGGCGCCCTACCTGGCGCAAGGCCGGGGTGCACGAGGGGTTCCGGGTTGTCGGGGTGCGGGGCCGGGCTTGGGAGGTGCGGCGGTTGTCGCGCCGCATGGGTGAGGTGCGGGTGCCGAAGGTGGGGTGGGTGCGGTTCCGCTGGTCGCGTCCCGTCCCGCCGGACGTGAAGTCGTTCCGGGTGACCCGTGACCGTGCCGGACGCTGGCACGTCGCGTTCGCCGCGATCCCCGACCCCGTTCCCGCACCGGTCAACGGTGAGGTGGTCGGTGTCGATCGGGGTGTGGCGGTGTCGGCTGCGCTGTCCACTGGCCACACCTGCACTGTGCCGGGTTTGACGTGGGGGGAGGCCGAGCGGTTGAACCGGTTGCTGCGGCGCCTGGCCCGCGCAAGGCGGGGGTCGAACCGGCGTGCCCGGGCCAAGGCCGCCATCGCGCGGCTGAAGGCGCGTGAGGCTGACCGGCGCAGGGACTGGGTGGAGAAGACCTCGACGGATCTGGCGCGCCGGTTCGATGTGATCGCCGTGGAGGACTTGAACGTGCGGGGCATGACCCGCTCCGCCAGGGGCACTGTTGAGGCCCCTGGCGTCGGCGTCCGGCAGAAGGCTGGGCTCAACCGGGGCATCCTGGCCAATGGGTGGGGACAACTGGTCACCCGCTTGGAGCACAAGGCGCCCGGGCGGGTCGTCAAGGTCGACCCGGCGTACACGTCGCAGACCTGCAACGCCTGCGGGCACCGCGCACCGGAGAACCGCGAGAGCCAAGCGGTGTTCCGGTGCGTGGCCTGCGGGCACCGGGCCAACGCCGACGTCAACGCTGCACGCAACATCAAAGACACCGCCGTGGGACGCACGGTGGCCGCGCGGGGAGGCACGCTGTCGGGCGGGCCGGTGAACCGCGAACCCCAACCTGCTCTCCTGCCTGCGTAGGGGACGGGCTGGAATCCCCTGCCTTCAGGCGGGGGAGGACGTCAAACCGCGACGGTAGACCTTCGACCCGGCTCGAAGGTCAAGCCTCCAGGAGGGACTGGCCGACGTAGCCGCCGGGGTCCGCGCCGCCGGGGACGGCGAGGATCGCGCTGGACTCGTGCCGCAGGAAGCGGGTGAGGCCGTCCGCGCCGTCGAGCTTGCGCTGCACCTGGATGAAGCCGGTCGTCGGGTCGGCCTGCCAGGCGACGAACAGCAGCCCGGCGTCCGGTGCGCCGTCCGGGCGCAGGCCGTCGTGGTAGGAGAAGCTTCGGCGCAGCATCGTCGCGCCGCCGTTGGACGACGGCGCGGCCACCCGGACATGGGCGTCGCCCGCGATGGCGAGCGCCCCGTCCGGGCCGACCGCGCCGAGGTCGGGCGGCGTCGCCTCCGTCCCGCCGGACAGCGGCGCGCCGTCGGACTTGCGGCGGCCGATGACCCGCTCCTGCCGGGTGGCGGGCAGCCGGTCCCAGGTGTCCAGCAGCATCCGGATGCGCCGGACGACCGCGTACGAGCCGCCGTTCATCCACGCGTGCGGGCCGGTGGCGTCCGCGACGAAGATCTTGGCGGCGTACTCGGACGGGTCCGGGTTGCCGGTGCCGTCGAGCTGGCCCATCAGGTTGCGGCCCGTCCGCGGACGGTCGGTCGCACCCCGCGCCCGGTTGAAGCCGCTCATCATCCAGCGGACCTCTGCTGTGCCTGACGCGCCCTTCTGCAGGATGCGCAGTGCGTGCACCGCCACTAGAGGGTCGTCGGCGCCGATCTGCACCCACAGGTCGCCATCGCCGCGCGAGCGGTCGAGGGCGTCGGCGGGGAACGGCGGCATCTCCACGAGGGCGTCCGGCATGCGGTCTGCCAGCCCTGTCTTTCCGAAGAACGAACGGCCGAAGCCGAACGTCACGGTCAGCGAGGACGGGCCGGCGTCCCGCGCGATCTGGTCGTCGCCGGCGGGGGAGCGTCCCGCCGTCATCGCCTCGGCGGCCGCCGACCAGCGGCGCAGCAGTGCCGCCGCCCCGCCGCGTCCGGCATCGGGCCGCAGGTCGAACGCGACCAGGTGCCCGGACGCCTGGAGCGGCGTGGTGATCCCGGCCTGGTGCCGCCCGTGGAACGGGACGGCCGTGCCGCCGACGGCGGTGAGCGGCGGGCCGTCGCCGCTCGCCCAGCGCTGCCCGGCGAGGCCGCCGGCGGCCAGCCCGGCGACCCCGGCGGCCCCGGCTCCGCCCGCCGTGCCGAGCAGCCGCCGCCGGGTGATCCCGCGCCGCTCGGTCATCGCTCTGGCCGGTAGGACGCGGGCCGGACCGGCGCCTGCACGGTGATGGGGGACGAGGTCGCGAACCGCAGCGTGAACGTGACCGTTTCGCCCGTCTTCGGCTTGCGCTTCAACTCCATCAGCATCACGTGGTAGCCGCCGGTCTGGAGCACCAGCCGGCCGCCGGCGGGGACGGCCAGCGGTCCCGCCTCGGCCATCGCCCCGTTCGGCTTCGTGGTGTGGACGGTGGCGTGCCCGGCGATGTCGCTGGTCACCCCGGTCAGCGTGTCGGCGGCCCCGCCGGTGTTGGCGATCGTGAAGTAGCCGGCCGCCATGTCCGGCATCGGCGGCTCCTTGACGTACGCGCCGCTCACCGCGAGGTGCGGCCCGTCGGGCGCGCCGTCCGAGCCGCAGGCGGCGACGGTACCGGCGGCGAGCACGAGTGCCGCGAGAGCGGCGGCGGGCCGCCTCATGCCGTCCCCCCGATGATCTTCGGCAGGTCGGCGGCGTACTGCCGGGACGTGGTCCCCGACGTGTAGATCAGGTGGACCTTGTCGTCGGACGGCGAGAACGCCAGCACCTGCGCGCCGTGGGTGACCTCGTAGTCTCCGCCGGCGGTCTTCACCGGCTTCTCCACGGCGATGCCGAGGCCGCGCGCCGCCTTCTGGATGGCGGCGAAGTCGCCGCTGAGCCCGATGAAGCGGGAGTCGAACGCGGCGAGCCACGCGTGCAGCCGCTTCGGGGTGTCGCGCGCCGGGTCGGTGGTCACGAAGATCACCTGGAGCTTCCGCTGCTCCGCCTCCGGCAGCTCCTTCACGGCGTTGGCGATGTCGGCCATCGTCGTCGGGCAGACGTCCGGGCAGTGGGTGTAGCCGAAGTACATCAGGACGGGCTTGCCCGCCGTCCGCTCGACCAGGTCGAACGAGCGGCCCCGGTCGTCGGTCAGCGTCAGTTCGGGTTTCGGCAGCGGCCGGTCCAGCCGGATCGCGGACCCGGACGGGCCGGCGGACGGGGTCGCGGTCGCGGCGGCTGCCGGGCGGCTCTCGGCCGCGGTGCCGCCGCACGCGGACGCGGTCAGCGCGACCGCCGCGGCGGCGACGGCCAGCCGGGCGGGCACGGTTCTCGGAAATCGGGCAGGCATGGAGCCTCCGGGAATGAGGGGCGTCGGCGACGCGTGGTCGAGCACGCCGTGCCCGCCGGGCACGACGTAAGGGAGATCAGCTCAGGCCATCGCCGGGACGGGCGGGCCGCGCCGGACCACGGCGTGGTCCAGCAGCGGGGTCTCGCCCCGTCCGGTCTCCTCATCGGTGCGGCGGCGCGTCCCGGCGTGCGCGTCCAGCGGCGGGACGACCACCGGCCGCACGAGCACGAAAGCGAGGAGCGCGCCCGCCGTCCGCCGCGAGATCCGCACCATCCGCCAGAGGGCGGCCTCGCCGCCATGCAGGACCCGGCCGAGCAGGAACGCGGCGGCCAGGTGCACGGCGAACATGGCGGGACCGGGCATCAGGTCGACGCCCATGCCGTGGTGGCCGGGCATGGCCGGGTCGGCCGGCGCCGGTGACTGCCCGAAGCAGAACACCGTGTGCAGGACGATCTGCCCGCACAGCAGCATGGCGATGATGGCCGGCCGCGACCGCTCCCGTCCCGCGAGCGGCGCCACCAGGCACAGCGTGACGACCCAGCCTGCGAGCAGCGACCACCACGGCACCCCGGCCCCGGACGCCGCCGCGTGCGCGGTGGCCGACACCGCCGTGCACACGGCCGAGAACGCCGCCGACCTCAGCAGCCTCATGCCGCCGTCGGCGCGCGCCTGCTCGCTCGTGTTCCCGCTCGTGGTGTCCGGACGCATGGTGTACTACGAACCGTAGTACAAGGCCGGGCGCTCCCCGCCCCGCACCCCTCCGCCGCCACCTGGGTCGGCGGCAGCACGTAGGCTCGCTACGGCGGAAAAGCCGGAGGGACGACGGGAAGGGGCCGCGGTTGAGCGGCGGAGCGGGAACCCCCGAGGACGTGGCGGCCGAGGCGGCGCGCCGCCGGACCTTCGCGATGATCAGCCATCCGGACGCGGGGAAGTCGACGCTGACCGAGGCCCTCGCGCTGCACGCGGCGGCGATCGAGCAGGCCGGCGCGGTGCACGGCAAGCACGGACGTTCCGGCGTCCGGTCGGACTGGATGGACATCGAACGCTCCCGCGGCATCTCGATCACGTCCTCGGTGCTGCGCTTCGAGTTCGGCGGCGCGCTGCTGAACCTTCTCGACACCCCCGGCCACGCCGACTTCTCCGAGGACACCTACCGGGTGCTCGCGGCCGTCGACGGCGCCGTCATGCTGCTGGACTCGGCCAAGGGCCTGGAGGCCCAGACGCTGAAGCTGTTCGACGTGTGCCGGCACCGCCGCATCCCGGTGATCACGTTCGTCAACAAGTGGGACCGGCCCGGACGCGAGCCCCTCGAACTGCTGGACGAGGTCGAGCAGCGCATCGGCCTGCGTCCCGCCCCGCTGACCTGGCCGGTCGGCGCCGCGGGCGACTTCCGCGGCCTCATCGACCGGGCCACCGGCACGTTCACCCGGTTCCGCCGCACCCCCGGCGGTGCGACCCGCGCGATCGAGGAGCGGGTGCCCGCCGAGCAGGCGGCCCGCGAGGAGGGCGACGCCTGGCAGACCGCCGTCGAGGAGCTGGAGCTGCTCGACGAGATCGGCGCCGTCCTCGACATGGACGCCTTCCGCGCCGGGGTGTGCACGCCCGTCCTGTTCGGGGCGGCGCTGCCCAACTTCGGCGTCGGCGCGCTGCTGGAGACCGTGCGGGGGCTGGCGCCCGCGCCGTCCGCCCGCGCCGCCACGAGCGGGGCCGAGCGTCCGGTGGCGGCGCCGTTCTCCGGCCAGGTCTTCAAGGTGCAGGCCGGCATGGACCGGGCGCACCGCGACCGGCTGGCGTTCATCCGGGTGTGCTCGGGCCGGTTCGAGCGCGGGATGACCCTCGTCCACGCCTCCACGGGACGTCCGCTGGCGACGAAGTACGCGCAGACGATGTTCGGCCGCGACCGCTCGACGCTGGACGCCGCCTACCCAGGCGACGTGATCGGGCTGCCCAACACGTCCGGCCTGACCGTCGGCGACACCCTCTACACGAAGACCCCGGTGGAGTTCCCGCCCATCCCCGCGTTCGCGCCCGAGCACTTCATGGTGGCGCGCGCCAAGGACAACGGGCGCGCCAAGCAGTTCCGGCGCGGCATCGAGCAGCTCGGCGGCGAGGGCGTCGTGCAGGTCCTGCGCAGCGACCTGCGCGGTGACCAGGCCCCGGTCCTCGCCGCGGTCGGGCCACTGCAGTTCGAGGTCGTCGCCGCCCGCATGGACACCGAGTTCGGCGCCCCGATCGAGCTGACCCGCCTCGACTACTCGACCGCGCGGCTCACCGACAAGGAGTCCGCCGAGGAACTGACCGGCCGCCGCGGCGCCGAAGTCCTGGCCCGCCCCCTGGACGGCTCCCTGGTAGCGGTGTTCACCGACAAGTGGCGCCTGCGCGCCCTCGAACGCGAACACCCCGGCCTGACCCTTACCCCCATGCTCGCCGCCGGCGTCCAAGACTGAGCACCCCCACTTTCCGGGCCCGGCCGTCGCGTGCCGGTGCCCGGTGGTGGTTGTGGAAGGGGTGTTGACGGTTGTCCGGACGCGTCTCTACCTCCGCCTGAAAGCGCTTTCTGTACGGGCCCGGAGCCGAGAGGAGAGGGCGCCCCGGTGGAATCCGTGACGGCGGTTCCAGAACAGATGTGGGAGCGCTCCCATGCGCGTGAGTTCCAGGGGTTCTTCCGGCGGCATCACCGGGAGCTGGCGCGGCTGGCGTTCGTGCTGCTGGGCGACCCGGACGGCGCGGACGACCTGGCGGCGGAGGCGATGGCGGCGGCCTGGCGGCGCTGGGACCGGGTGCGCGCCGCCGACCAGCCGCTCGCCTACGTGCGGCGGATGGTCGTCAACATGGCGCGGAGCCGGATCCGCGTCCTCGTCCGGGAGCGCGACCGGGCCGAGCGGATCGGCGCCGGGTTCGACGACCGGCTGCACGGGCCGGACGTCCCGGCGATCGTGGACGTCCGCGCCGCGCTGCTGCGGCTGCCGCAGGGCAAGCGCGCGTGCGTGGTGCTGCGGCTGGCCTTCGACCTGTCGGAGAAGGAGACGGCCCAGGTCCTCGGCATCGCGGTCGGCACGGTCAAGAGCCAGACCGCCAAGGGCGTCGCGGAACTGACCCGGCTGCTCGCCGACGGCCCCGGTTGAGCGGCCCGGTTGGGCGGGCACGGTTGAGCGGCAACCTTTCGGGCCACGCCGGGCGACTAGGGGGAAAGCCCCCCGCCCACTCCCGAGGGAGTCCCCGTGAGACCCGCAGCACGACGCATCCCCCTGCTCCGCCAGCTGCTGCCCCTGGCCGTCGCGGCGGCGGTCGCCGCGACCCTGCCCGCCGCCGTGCCCGTCCCGGCGACCGCCGCCGCGGCCCGCCAGGCCGAGGACCTCGACCGCGGGCTGATCAGCGTCCGCTCCGGCGACGGCAACTACGTCGGCTGGCGGCTGCTCGGCACCGACCCGGCCGGCACGACGTTCGCCCTCTACCGGGGGTCGTCCCGGATCGCCACGGTCACCGGCTCAACGAACTACTGGGACCAGGGCGCCCCGGCTGACGCCTCGTACACCGTCCGGCCGATCGTGAACGGCGGCGAAGGGGCGTCGTCCGAGGCGTCGCTGCGCTTCGGCGACGGATACCTCGACGTGCCGATCCAGCGGCCCGGGTCCGAGTACAGCGCCAACGACGCGAGCGTCGGCGACCTCGACGGCGACGGGCGCCTGGAGATCGTCCTCAAATGGGACCCGTCCAACTCCAAGGACAACTCGCAGAGCGGCTACACCAGCGACGTCTACATCGACGCCTACCGGCTGGACGGCACGCGCCTGTGGCGGATCGACCTGGGCCGCAACATCCGCGCCGGGCAGCACTACACCCAGTTCCAGGTGTACGACTACGACGGCGACGGCCGCGCCGAGGTCGCCATGAAGACCGCGGACGGCACCGTCGACGGCACCGGACGGGTCATCGGCAACGGCGGCGCCGACTACCGCAACTCCAGCGGGTACATCCTCAGCGGCCCCGAGTACCTCACCATGTTCGACGGACGGACCGGCGGCGCGATGCAGACCGTCGACTACGTGCCGCCGCGCGGCAGCGTCTCGTCCTGGGGCGACTCCTACGGGAACCGCGTCGACCGCTTCCTCGCCGGCACCGCCTACCTGGACGGCTCCCGGCCCAGCCTGATCATGGCGCGCGGCTACTACACCCGGACCGTCATCGCCGCCTGGGACTGGCGGGACGGGCATTTCACCCGCCGCTGGACGTTCGACACCAACAGCTCCACCAACACCGGGCGGGGCTTCGACGGCCAGGGCTCGCACAGCCTGTCCGTCGGCGACATCGACCAGGACGGCCGGGACGAGATCGTCTACGGCGCGATGGCGGTGGACGACAACGGCTACGGCCTGTGGACGACCCGTACCGGCCACGGCGACGCGCAGCACCTCGGCGACTTCGACCCGGCGCGTCCCGGGCTGGAGTACTTCAAGGTCAGTGAGTCGTCCGGCCAGCCGTCGTCGCTCTACATCGACCCGCACAACGGGCAGGTGCTGTGGCAGACGTCCGCGTGCTGCGACAACGGGCGCGGGGTCGCCGGGGACATCTGGAACGGGCGGCTCGGCGCCGAGTTCTGGTCGTCGAGCGTCTCCGAGCTGCGCAGCGTCACCGGCAACAACGCCGGTCGCAAGCCGTCGTCGACCAACTTCCTGGTCTGGTGGGACGCCGACCCGGTGCGCGAGCTGCTGGACGGAACCCACATCGACAAGTACGGGCCGTCCGGCGACACCCGGCTGCTGACCGCGTCGGGCGTCCACTCGAACAACGGCACGAAGGCCGTCCCGTCGCTGAGCGGCGACCTGTTCGGCGACTGGCGCGAGGAGGTCGTCTGGCCCACCAGCGACAACACCCGGCTCCGCATCTACACGACGTGGGACGTCACCGACCGGAAGATCTACACGCTCCTGCACGACACCCAGTACCGGACGGCCCTGGCCTGGCAGAACACCGCCTACAACCAGCCGCCGCACCCGAGCTTCTTCCTGGGCGACCGCATGGCGACCCCGCCCCAGCCGCAGATCTACGTGCGATGACGCGGCGCGGCCCGCGCATCTGAACCCCGCCGAGCAAGCCGGGAGAGCCGGGAGAGCCCACCCCGCTCTCCCGGCTCACTCATGCTTAGGCAGACAGTGCCGGTCAACGGCCTGTCCATCGGCAGATTGTGGTCAACTACTCGGCCCTGAAGGGACCGAGCTTGCTCGTTCGGTCCTTGGGGGGCTTTGTTCGCGCTCCCGACTGCCCGTTACGGGTGGGCGGTCACGGGTCGCATCCACCCGCTCCCGGGCTATGTGGGGGCGGGTTGGGGCATGTTGACGAATACCCACGCCGAGCGTGCGCGGTCGCGTACGTTGACCCCGGCGACGACGTCGGCGGGCCCAGCGAGACCGCACCGACGACATGTGAAATGGTCCCGCGAGGGACGGTTGCTTCTGGCGGTGTGTCCGCAGCGCGGGCAGCGCTGCGAGGTGTAGGCCGCATCCACCTCGATGAACGGCACACCGGCGCGGCGGGCCTTGTAGGCAATGAACTGCCCGAGTTGGTGGAAGGGCCAGGACGACAGGCGTGCCCGCTGGTCGCGTGGAACCGTGACCCGTCCGCGGATCCCACTCAGGTCTTCGAGTGCGATGCCGCGTCCGGTGCGTGCCGCGACGGCGACGACCTGCTTGGAAATCGTGTGGTTGACGTGCGTGGCGTGCCGCGCCTCGCGGCGGGCCCGCTTCTTCAGCAGCCGGGCCGCTGCGCGTGTGCGGGTGGCTTGGAGTTCGGCGCGTTTGCGGGCCTGCCACCGCCGGTACCGGCCCAGCCGACGCCCCTGATGGTTGTCGCCGTCGGAGGTGGTGGCCAGGTTGACGATGCCGCGGTCCACCCCCACCCAGTCCACCGGCTCGAACGGCTGCGGTTCGGGAACGTCGCAGGTGGCGATCAGGAACCACTTCCCGTCCCGGTACACCAGGTCCGACTCGCCCTTGCGGTGGCCGGTCAGCGTCTTGGCCTGCTCGGGCGAGCAGGCGAACGTCAGGTTCTTGCACCGCCCGGCCGTCGTCCAGATGCTGACGGTGCCCGCGTCCAGTTGCCACGACAGGTTGCGGTCGTCGTAGGTGTGCGCGGCGTCGGGGCGGAAGGCGATGGGTTTTGCTTCGGCTTTGCGGCGGCGCTTGGATGCCGGGCCGCCGAGGCGGCCGTTGCGGATGGTGGCGCGGAGGGTGGTGTAGGCGTCCACGACCCGTTTGATCACGTGCTGGGCGGCTTGGGCGCCCAGCCCGGCGGTTTTGAGATCGCCGTAGCACAGCCTGCGCAGGGGCAGTTCGCGGCAGCGGAGCCCGAACTCGGCGAAGGCGATAGCCGAAACGTGGTTGGCGGCGGTGTTGACCCGTTGGAGGGTGTCGGTCAGTGCCGACGCCTGCTCGGGCGTCGGCAGCAGCTTCACCTGCACCACCAATTTCACAATCCGTGACTGTATCATTACAGGATCCAAGTTGTCTTGAGGGCGGACCAAGCCGGCGCCGGGGCGCCGTGGACGAGGGAAGCGATTCCTCCCGGCCCTGAAGGACCGGGGTTCCTCGCTAGAAGCCCGCTGAACTTCGGGACGCCGCGAGCTGGTTCAGTCCGCTGCCTGGGGTGGTCATGCCGCGGCCGGATCGGCGGTCCGCCCGGAATCTTGAACGGCGTCGAACGCGGGGTTACCGTGCCACGTACTAGATAGGAAAGTTTCCTATCCGATGGAGCTCCCATGCCCCGCTCACCTCCATCGCCGCCGGGTGGTGGCGACGCATCCCCGGGCCACCCCGCTCACGCAAGGACCACAGAAGACACACCCCCGAAGGAAGTGATCAGGTGCGACGACTCCTGACGATGCTCAGTGCCGCGGTGCTCGCGGCGGGAGCGCTGTCGGCCGTCCTGCCGGCGGCGTCGGCCACCGCCGCGGAGTGCGCGGCGGCGTGGAACCCGTCCGCCGTCTACACCGGCGGCGCGTCCGCGTCCTACAACGGGCACAACTGGTCGGCGCGATGGTGGACGCAGAACGAGACCCCCGGCAGCGCCGAAGTCTGGACCGACCAGGGCACCTGCGGCGGCGGGACGTCCGGACCGGGCTGCTCAGCCCCCAACTGGACGGCCGGGCAGTGGTACGCGGTCGGCAGTGTCGTCAGGTACACCGACGGCAAGTACTACATCGCCGTCCACGAGAACCCGGGCTACGACCCCGTGATCAGCAACTGGTTCTGGGACCCGTACGCCTGCGACGGTCCGACCGATCCGGCCGACCCGCCGGACCCCGGTGGCTTCGTGGTGAGCGAGGCGCTGTTCAACCAGATGTTCCCGAGCCGCAACTCCTTCTACACCTATGCCGGGCTGACCTCGGCCATGGCGGCGTTCCCGGCGTTCGCCAACACCGGAAGCGACACGGTGAAGAAGCAGGAGGCGGCGGCGTTCCTCGCCAACGTCAGCCACGAGACCGGCGGTCTGGTCTACATCGTCGAGCAGAACACCAGCAACTACCCGCACTACTGCGACACAGGCCAGCCTTACGGCTGCCCCGCCGGGACGGCGGCCTACTACGGCCGCGGCCCGATGCAGCTGAGCTGGAACTTCAACTACAAGGCTGCGGGCGACGCCCTCGGCATCGACCTGCTGGGCAACCCGTGGCTCGTCGAGCAGAACGCGGCCGTGGCCTGGAAGACCGGGCTCTGGTACTGGATGACCCAGAACGGGCCCGGCACCATGACCGGTCACAACGCCATGGTCAACGGACGCGGCTTCGGTGAGACGATCCGCAGCATCAACGGCGCCGTGGAATGCGACGGCAAGAACCCGGCGCAGGTCCAGAGCCGGGTGAACGCCTACCAGCGGTTCACGCAGATGCTCGGCGTCCCGGCCGGCGGCAACCTGACCTGCTGACGTCCCGCACAGGACGCCCTCAGATCGGACGGCCCGCGCCCATCATCTCCGGGCACGGGCCGTCCTTTCCCGGCGGATACGTATTGAGTTAAAGGCTCTTGAGAGTGTCAGCGAGGAGCCGGAAATCACCGTGGCTGATGATTAGCTTGGGGCCATTGGGGTTCTTGCTGTCACGAAGTGCTACAACGTTCGACATCCCAGCGATCTCGATGCAGTTATCGCCCTCTGCCGTGCTACGTGAGGCCTTGCGCCATGCCGCTTTGCTCAGGTCCATTTCTCGTCAATCACCCTTCTGATCAGGGCTCGGGTGTCTCTCACACTGAGCGCCTCTGCCTGAAGGCTAGCGAACCTCTCGTGCAGGTTGGCAAGGTCGTTCGGGTCTGCGCTGGTCACCCCTCCCGTCCCAGTGACGAGGTACGCGGCCTCGCTTCGATCTGCCTGAGTGGCAATGGTGAATGCGGCTCGGGCGTCTTCCACGTAGACGATTGGGAGCACCTGAAGGCGGACACCAGGTCGTTCAGACAACTCGAGCAGGTACTCGAGTTGCTCGCGCATGACTTCCCGCGTGCCGACCTGTCTGTGGAGAACACTCTCCTCGAGGACCACGAACATCTTCGGAGCAGGCTCGCTCATGACCTGCTTCTGTCTGTTCAACCTGGTAGTGAGGAGGTCCGTGTCCTGCACAATTGCTTTAGCGTACGCTTCGGTCTGGAACAGCCCATTAACGATGTGCGTCTCGTAGACGCGGATTAGATTAGCCGTCGACTCGGCCTTCGGGAAATTGACGAAGTAGGCGGCGTACTTGGCGGACCTGATCGATTCGAGCAGCTTGTTCCAAGCTGCGATGATCTCGCCGTCGGCTCGTAGTGCATTATCCAAGCGCTTAGCGAAGTCCAAACGGCATCGAGTCTTACCAAGTTCGACATGGCCGATGTAGGCGCGGGAAACGTTCACCAGGGCGGCCAGTTCCGCCTGCTTGAACCCAGCCGTCTCGCGCAACCTCCTGACCACGGCACCGAAGGATCGCAACTCCGGCGTCCGGCTGCGGTTCTCGATGGTCGAGGCCATGTCGATCTTCCTATCGTGGTGAGGCAACCCAGGCGCTAACGGGAGCAACCCGATTGATGGTCTTCTTGAGGTCTCCTGAGAGCGTACGTCCTCTCATGGCTGGATGGTGTTCGTTCAGTAGCACAGAGTGATAACGGCGGGTGCTTCCGTTTTAGGACGGATGTCCGGTCGCGATCACCCGCCATCCAGGCTGGAGGGGTTCACCGATGCCCGCAGCACTTCTCACGCCCGAGGCGCCGCCTCTGGTGCTGGAGCCGTCCGACCGAGCGCCCTCGCTCGCGCGCCGCTACCTCGCCGAGCGGTTCCGCGAACTCGGGATCGCCGACGACTTCGTCGGCCAGGTCGTGGTCAGCGAGCTCGTCACCAACGCGTGGCAGCACGTCGGCACCGGGCACATCGTCGTCCAGATCCTCGCTGACCGGCGCGCTGACCTCGTCCGGATCGAGGTCTGGGACGAGGGCGCGGGCCACCCCGTCGTCCAGGGCGAGGACGACTACGCCGAGGGCGGGCGCGGCCTGCTGCTGATGGAACAGCTCGTCCACGACTGGGGCGTCCGGCCGCTCAACGAGGAAGGCAAGATCATATGGGCGCGTTGCACCCGCTGAACGTCCAGGCGGCGCGCCACCTGCTGCGCTGGCGGACCCGCCTGAGCCGCACCACGACCATCCGGCACCTCGACCTGCTCGCCGTCGCCATCCAGGCCAAGAGCTACCGGCACGTCAAGCTCTATCGGGCCAACGAGTTCCCGACGCGGCCGCCCGTGCTGTGGGTCTTCGCGTTCCGCCCGGACGACCACGTCCGTCTTGCGGTCACCGTCCACGCCACACCCGGCGGAGGCTGGGCCTACTACGAGGCCGGACGCGGACGACACGGCTACCTCTGCTCCTGCGGCGACACCAAGCACGCCGCCGACCGGGTGGACGCCCTCCTCAAACACCGGATGTTCCCCTCCACCTGGTGACAACAAGAGCGGGGATGCGGACATCGCCGATGGGGCGGAGCGTGCCGTAGCCGCATGGCGGACGGCCCGTGCCCGGGACGCGGGGCGCGGGCCGTCCGGACGACGACTCTGGCGGGTCAGTACTTGATCAGTCCACGGATGTTCTTGCCGTCGCGCATGTCCTGGTAGCCCTTGTTGACCTCGTCGAGGGTGTAGGTGTTGGTGACCAGCTCGTCCAGCTTGAGCTTGCCCTCGTCGTAGAGGCGCAGCAGGCGCGGGATGTCGCGGCGCGGGTTGGCGTTGCCGAAGATGCAGCCGACCAGTTCCTTGCGCTGCATCGCCAGGTCGAACAGGCTGAGCTTGACGTCCTCCTGCGCGACGGGCGCGACGGCGGTGACGACGCCGCGGCCGCCCTTGCCGACCATGCCCATCATCGGGCCGATGAGGTCGCCGGTCGCGACGCCGGTGGTGAGGATGACCTTGTCCGCGTTGGCGCCCCAGGTGAGCTCGGCGAGCTGGGCCGCCGCCTCCTCCATGGACGCGGCGCTGTGGGTGGCGCCGAACTCGGCGGCCTTCTCCCGCTTCCAGTCGACCGGGTCGACGGCGAAGATGTGCCGGGCGCCCGCCATCGCGGCGCCCTGGACCGCGTTCATGCCGAGGCCGCCGACGCCGATCACGACGACGGTCTCGCCGGGCTGGACGGCGGCCACGTTGACGGCCGCGCCCCAGCCGGTGGTGACGCCGCAGCCGACGAGCGCGGCCCGGTCCAGCGGGATCCAGTCGTCGATCTTGATGGCGGACGCCTCGTTGACGACGGTGTACGGGGAGAAGGTCCCGGTGCAGCACATGATGCCCAGGTCCTTGCCGCTCTTGGAGTGGTGGCGGGCGGTCATGTCGCCGATCTGCTTGCCGGCCAGCAGCACCGCGCCGAGGTCGCAGATGTGCTGGCGGCCCATCGCGCAGGACGGGCAGCGGCCGCACGCCGGGATGAACGACAGGACGACGTGGTCGCCCTCCTTCAGCGTGGTCACGCCGGGGCCGACCGCGACGACCTCGCCGGCGCCCTCGTGGCCGCCGATGGTCGGGAACTGCTCCCACCCCATGAGCTTGGCGATCTCGGGGTCGAGCACCATGTCCCCGGTGACCAGGTGCTCGTCGGAGTGGCACAGCCCCGAGGCGGCCAGCTTGACCTTGATCTCACCGGCCTTCGGATCGTCGAGTTCGATGTCCTCGATGCTCCAGTCGGTGTGCGGTTCCCACAGAATCGCCGCTCGTGTTTGCACTGGTGCCTCCTGATGGGACATACGGCAGCCGTTGGTCCCCTCTGCTTACTAGAACTCCGTTCGGGGCGCCAGATGCCGGGCCAAGTTGATCAAGCTTTTCGGCGTCCGGACGGGGCCGTCAACTCCGGATGTAGCCGATGACCAGTTCGGCGAGTTCGTCCACCATGCGCTCGTGCGGGATGGGCGGCCGGTCCAGGACGTACTTGATCGACAGCATGCCCACGGTCTCGGTGATGATCCACAGGGTCGCGTCGATGTCGAGGTCGTCGCGGAACGCGGCGCGGTTCACCAGCAGGTAGACGCGGACCAGGTCGGTCAGCCGCCGCTGCAGCGCGGCGAGCTTGTCGAACGGGCCGAGCCGCGGGACCTGCTCGACGATGATGCGCAGCAGGTCGGCGTTCTCCTCGAACAGCCGGATCTGCGCGTCCAGCATGGCGCGCCCGGCGGCCTCCCACGGCTGCCGCATCGTGGCCTCGATCTCGGCGCCGAGCCGGTCGGCGAGGTGGTCGGCGAAGCGGTCCAGGACGGCGATGACGATCGCGTCCTTGTTCGGGAAGTACTGGTACAGCGACCCGTTGCTGATGCCGGCGGCCTTGGCGATCCGGTTGGTGGACGCGCCGTCGTACCCGCGCTCGGCCAGAACGCGAGTGGCGGCCTCCAGGATGCGCTCGACCATGCGGCGCGACCGGTCCTGGGACGGGATCCGGCGCGGTGACAGACCAGGTGAGGAGGCCATTGGCGGGCCCTCCCGAAACGCGACTTGTAAGCGACTGCTTATTCGCGTTTAGCTTATCTCAGTCGTCGTTTCAGGAGGTATCGCAGATGACGGTGATCGAGGGGACGCCCGCGACCGAAGGGACGCCCGCGATCCGCCCGGCCGGGCAGGACCGCGCCGACGAGCCCGTCCCGTTCGGGCCCGGTTCGCTGCTGTGGGAGCAGATGGGCCTCTACACGTCCGCGATCGCGGGCAACAGCGTGTTCATCCTGCAAGTGATGCACCCGGCGATCGGCACCGTGGTCGACCGGCGGTCGAGCTTCCGCACCGACCCGCTCGGGCGCGCGGCGCGCAGCTTCGCCTCGGTGCAGACCTGGGTCTACGGCGGGCGGACCGCCATCGAGGAGGGCAAGCGGCTGCGCGAGATGCACAAGTCGCTCAGCGCGGTGGACGAGGAGGGCACGCGCCACCACGCGCTGTCCGCCGAGCCGTGGGCCTGGGTGCATCTCACCGGCTTCTACGCCGCCGTCACCGCGGCCAAGTACTTCGCTCCCGCGCCGATGACGAAGGACGAGGAGCAGCAGATCTTCGACGAGTTCCTCCAGCTCGGCCGGATCCTGCGCGTCCCGGAGCGGATGCTGCCCGCGAGCATCCCGGAGTACTGGGAGTACTTCGACGACATGGTCGCCAACACGCTCGTCCCGCACAAGGTGGCGCACGAGGTCCTAGGCCAGATGAGCGAGGTCCCGGCGAACGTGCCGAAGCCGCTGCGGCCGGCGCTCGCGCCGCTGAGCGCGGTCGGCGGGCGGATCGGGCGGCTGATCACGGTCGGCACCCTGCCGGAGGCGGCGCGGGACAAGCTCGGCCTGACGTGGAGCGCCGCGGACGAGCGGCGGCTGCGCCTCGTCGCGCAGGTCATCGGACGGGGCACGCCGCTGCTGCCGGAACGCGTCCGGTACATGCCGATCGCCTACCGCGCCCGGCAGGCGGCCCGCGCTCAGGAACGGCTGGAACGCGCCCTCGCGCACCGCCCCATTTGACGTCCTCCCCTGCCTGACGGCGGAGGATTCCAACCCGGTCTCCTACGCAGAGAGGAGAACGGGTTGAGGTTCGCGGTTCACCGGCCCGCCCAACGGCAAGCCTCCCCGCGCAGCCGCCGTGCGTCCCACGGCGGTGTCTCTGATGTTGCGTGCGGCGTTCACGTCCGCCTGGTCCTGCCACCCGCAGGCCACGCACCGGAACACCGCTTGGCTCTCACGGTTCTCCGGGGCGCAATGCCCGCAGGCGTTGCAGGTCTGCGACGTGTACGCCGGGTTCACCCGGACCACGCGTCCGGGTGCCTTGTGTTCCAGGCGGGCGGCGAGCCGGCCCCACCCGTTGGCCAGAATGCCGCGGTTGAGCCCGGCCTTGGCGCGGACGTTGACGCCGGGGGCGTCGATCGTGCCCTTGGCGGACCGGGTCATGCCCCGCACGTTGAGGTCCTCGACCGCGATCACGTCGAAGCGGCGCGCCAGGTCGGTGCTGGTCTTCTCCACCCAATCCTTGCGGCGGTCGGCCTCACGCGCTTTGAGCCGGGCTATGGCGGCCTTGACACGGGCACGGCGGTTCGACCCCCGCTTCGCTCGGGCCAGACGCCGCAACAGCCGGTTCAGCCGCTTGGCCCCGGCCTCGGCCAGGCCCGGCACGGCGCGGATCTCCCCGGTCGACAGGGCGGCGGACACCGCCACGCCCCGGTCGACGCCGACCGCCTCACCGTTGCCCGGCGCGGGGATCGGGTCGGGGATCGCAGCGAACGCGACATGCCACCGCCCGGCCCGGTCACGGGCCACCCGGAACGACTTCACCCCGTCGGGCACGGCGCGGGACCACCGGAACCGCACCCAACCCACCTTCGGGACCCGCACCTCACCGGTACGCCGCGACAGGCGCCGCACGTCCCATTGGCGGCCACGGGCTCCGACGATCCGGAATCCCTCGTGCAGCCCGGCCTTGCGCCACGTGGGACGCCGGTGCGTGCCGCCGAAGAAGTTGCTCATCGCCTGCGCGAAATCCTTGAGCGCCTGCTGTTGCACCGTCACCGACCCGGCCGCCAGCCACGGGTTCGCAGCGCGGGCCCCGGTCAACTGGCGGCATTGCACCGCGAAGTTCGGGGCGGGGCCACGCCGGGACGTCCACCACGCGTGCTGTTCCACGGCCAGGTTCCACACGTACCGGGCGTGCGAGCAATGCTCCAGCAACCCCGCCTCCTGGACAGGGGTCGGACACAGCCGGTACCGAGACATGCCCGAACCATACAGACGGCCACCGACAAAACCCGGACGGTCACCGTTCCGCACCGTGCCGCTGTTTCCTCCCCGCCCTGAAGGACGGGGCCTCCACGCTGTAGGTGTCCGGTGAACCGCAGCACGGTGAACCGCCGTGCTGCGCGACCGCTACTGGGAATCGCGCGGCTCCAAGCTCAGCTGAGGCCGCCCTGGTCACAGGCCCTTCGGGGGCAGCAGCTTCAGCAGTTCGACGGCGGCCTCCTTGGCCTTGCCGGCGATGTCCGCCCGCTTGCCGGGCACGCGGTAGGTGACCTCGGCGACGAGGATGCCGTCGAGCACGACGACGTGCGCCTCGGTGTAGTCCGATCCGTGCCGGACGCTGACCGTGCTCATCTCCCCGATCCCCGCCGACTCGCCGGCACCGGATTTGCTGGTGTAGAACTCGCGCGCCTCGTAGACCTCCTTCTCGGGGGTCAGCACTCCGGAAGGCCGGTAGGCGATCAGACCCAGCTCGGTGCGGTCGTCGTCACCGACCCAGTCGCACAGCACCTCCCCGGTGAAGTACGCCTGCGGTTTGGGGGCGCGGGGCTTCGGCACCAGTCGCGCGACCATCGGGGACGGGAACCAGGCGCACAGATCCACCAGCGGTGTCCGCGGCGGCACGTGCTCGTCGTCGTCGGTTCCGAGGGCGGCGGTCATCGTCAGGAACGGTGCCCACAGGAAGACCGACAGCAGCAGCATTCCCGCGAGCAGCCCCCTCTCGCGCCTGTTCAGCCTCATGCCAGCTTCTCCGTCACCGCGCGCAGGACGTCGCCGGCCTGCCGCTCGGCCTCCTCCGCGGAGGCCGCCGTCCGGCTGTGGACCGCGACCATCACCTGGTAGCCCTGCACGTTCGCCCTTCCCTGGGCGGTGAAGCCCCAGCCGTCCGGCCAGGCCGCGGTGTAGGCGTCGCCGTCGCCGCCGCGCAGCGGTTTCGGCGTCCGCCCGGCGGCCCGCATCGCCTTCTGGGCCTCCCGGTAGGACCGGTCGGACTCGGAGGGCTGGCGGGCGACGATATGGAAGTCGATCCAGGTGCCGTTCCGCGCGGCCGGATCGGTGCTCCAGCGGCAGGCCGCCGGGTTGTCGAAGCCGTGGACGTCGCCGTCCGGCAGCACCCGGGCGGCGACCTCGCGGGGGATCTGGTCGCAGGCGGCGACATCTTCGGGGGAACTCGTGCCCTCGACCGCCGCGGACATCCACGTCACCAGCCCGATCGCGCTGGCGACGGGAAGCGCGATCGCCGCGACCAGCACCCAGGCGTGCAACCGGCGCCAGGGGAGGGGGACGCGGTCGACGGCCGGCAGCAGTCCGCCGCAGGCCGCCAGGTGCCGCCGCTGGATGAGCGCGACCGCCTCGTGCACCTGCGGGCCCGCCGGGTGCTGGAGGGTCATCCGGCCCCCGTCGGTCAGCCGGAGCATGGCGAACGTCCGGCGCCCCCGCTTGTGGACGTCGACCCGCGCGATCGCCGTCCACGGCACGCGGTACCGCCGTATCTGGAAGGAGAACGCGGTGTTGCAGCGGATGCCGTCCCGGTCCACGACGGTCGGCGGCCGGACCCGTCCGAGGAGCCCGCTGGCCGCGAGCGGCACGAGCGAGGACGCCGACACCAGCGCGACCACGAGGAGGTCGGACGCGAGCAGGGCGTACGCCACCACGCCCACGACCAGCAGCAGGGCGAAGGCCGCCCACGACCAGCGCTGCGCCGTCCCCGGCCCGAACTCGACCGGTTCTTCGCCGGCCTCCGCCCCATGCATGATCGCCATTATTGGCCATGCGCTAAGCCGGGGGTCAGCGAAATCGGGCAGGATTGGAGGATGCGGGAGCCTCGGACAGGGGGCGGGGTGCTCCTCGCCCGAGCGCGGCCGTACAGGCTCGCGCTGGTCGCCGCGTTCGTCACGGCGGCGGTGACGGCGGACGTCCTGGCCGGCGGCCTGCTGCGGCAGTTCGACGGCCGCGTCTTCGCCGACGGCCTGCCGCCGCGCAGCGGTGCCTGGCACTTCGGCTGGCGGACGATCGTGAACGGTGGCCAGTACTGGCTGGTCGGCTCCGTCACGGCCGTCGCCTCCGTCATCGCCGCCCGGCGGCGCCGCAGCCCGGGTCTGCTGGTCCGCGCGGGGGTCTGGCTCGTGGCCAGCGAACTCGTCATCCGCGGGGCGCAGATCGTGCTGGCGCGGACACCGCCGCGCACCGGCCAGGACACGTTCTTCACCGACGGGTTCCTGTCCTATCCGTCCGGCCACGCCGCGAACGCCGCCGCCTGCCTGCTGTTCATCGCGGCCGTGACCGGCGCGTCCCGCCGCTGGACGGTCGCCGCCCACGCCATGGCCGTCGCCGTCGCGATCGCCACCGTCGTCCTCGGCTACCACTGGCCGACCGACGCCGTCGCCGGCTGGGGGCTCGGCGCACTCCTGGCCTGTGCGGGCCGCGCCCTCGTCATGCCGCGCCGCGCGAGCGAACCGGCAACCGTCACCCCGCGCCGGCGAGAAGCGGACAGAATCTGACCGCTTCTCCTGCGACGGTGGGCGGTATGACCGTTCTGGACGACCGGGCGCTCAACCGGGCCGCCCTTGCCCGGCAACTGCTGCTCGAACGCACCGACCTACCGGTGCTGGACGCCGTCGCCCACCTCGGCGGCCTGCAGGCGCAGGAACCGCAGGAGCCGTTCGTCGGACTGTGGTCGCGGCTGCGCGCGTTCGACCCGGCGGCGCTCTCGGATCTCCTGACCGATCGGCGGGTGGTGCGCACTCACCTCATGCGCCGGACCGTCCACCTGATGACCGCCGCCGACACACTCGCCTGGCGTGCGCGCCACAACGCCATGCTGCGCCAGCGAGTGCTCGGCGCCTACCGCCGCGACCTCGACGGAGTGGACCTCGACGAACTCGCCGCGGTCGGGCGCGCGGTGCTGGCCGACGGCCGGCCCCGCACGATCGCGGAGGTCGTCCAGGAGCTCCCCGAGCGCTGGTCGGCGGCGGGACGGCGGCCGCTGATGGACATGCTGGGCGCCATGGTCCCGATGGTGCAGGCGCCGCCGCGCGGGCTGTGGCGGACCAAGGCCGGAGTGCGCCACGTCCTGCTGTCCGCCTGGCTCGGCCGCGACATCGACCCGCTGCCCTCGGGCGACTCCGACCCGGTCGGCCAGGGGCTGGTCCGGCGCTACCTCGCCGCGTTCGGGCCCGCCACCACGTCCGACCTGCGCGCCTGGTGCGGTCTCGCCGGGCTGCCGGCCGCGGTCGCCGCGGTGCGCGGGGAACTGGTCGCCTTCCGGGACGAGCGCGGCCGCGAGCTGCTCGACCTCCCCGACGCCCCGCGCCCGGACCCGGACACGCCCGCCCCGGTGCGCTTCCTGCCGGCGTTCGACAACGCGATCCTCGGCTACCAGGACCGCGGCCGCATCATCGACGACGCCCACCGCATGCTCTCGTTCGACGGCGAGCGCGTGGTGCTGGTCGACGGCCGGGTCGCCGCCACCTGGACCGTCACCGCCGGCACGGTCGTGGTCACCCCCCTGCACGCCCTCTCGAAATCCACCCAAACCGAGCTGTCCGAGGAGAGCGAACGCCTGACGTCCTTCCTAACCACCGACCCCCACCCCCGTTGACCTGCGGCGTGTTGTTGTTATGAGCGCCTTGAAAACAACAACACGCCGCAGATCAACGAGGGGGGTGGTCAGAGGGGGTACTGGGGGGGCTCGCCGCGCATGGTGATCCAGCGGGTCTCGGTGAACGCCTCGATGTTCGCCGCGGCGCCGCCGAAGCGCGAGCCGGTGCCGGACGCCCGGACGCCGCCGAACGGGGCGTTGGCCTCGTCGTTCACGGTCTGGTCGTTGATGTGGACGATGCCCGTCGGGATCTGCTCGGCGACCGCGAGGCCGCGCATCACGTCCCGGGTCACGATGCCCAGCGACAGGCCGTAGTCGCCGGCTCCGGCCAGCTCCACCGCGTCCGCGACGGACGACACGCGCGTGACCGGGGCGACCGGGCCGAAGACCTCGTCGGCGAACGCGGGCGCGGTCAGCGGGATGTCGGCCAGCACCGTCGGACGGTAGAACAGCTCCTCGTAGGTGCCGCCGGACGCGAGCTTCGCGCCCTGGTCGACGCTCGCGGTGACCATGCCGTGGATCTTGTCGCGCTGGCCGGCGTCGATGACGGGGCCGAGCGCGACCTCGCCGCCCGCCGGGTCGCCTACCGAGAGCGCGCCGGCCCTGGCGGCGAGGCGCTCCACGAAGTCGTCGTAGAGGCGGTCGGCGACCAGGTGGCGGCCGGTGGTCATGCAGATCTGGCCCTGGTGGAAGAACGAGCCCCAGGTCGCGAGGTTCACCGCCGCGTCCAGGTCGGCGTCGTCCAGGATGAGCAGGGCGGAGTTGCCGCCGAGCTCCAGGTGGGCGCGCTTCAGGTGGCGGCCGGCCAGCTCGCCGATGCGGCGGCCGACCGGGGTGGAGCCGGTGAAGGAGATGACCCGCACGTTCGGGTCGGTGATCAGCGCTTCGCCGACGTCCACGCCGCCCGGCAGCATGTGCAGGACGCCCGGCGGCAGCCCGGCCTCCTCGAACACCCGCGCCATCAGCGTGCCGCCGGTGACGGCGGTGCGCGGGTCGGGCTTGAGCAGGACGGCGTTGCCGAGCGCGAGCGCCGGGGCGACCGAGCGGATGCCGAGGATGATCGGCACGTTGAACGGCGAGATCACCGCGACCACGCCGGCCGGCATGCGCCGCGCCATGGACAGCCGCGGCTCCTCCGACGGGATGATCTCGCCGATCGCGCGGGACGGCAGCCCGGCCGCCTCGTAGCACTCCTCGGCCGCGACGTGCAGCGCGAACCCGGCGATGCCGGGGACCGCGCCGACCTCGCGGACGTTCCAGCCGCTGATCTCCTCGGCGTGCTGCTGCCACAGGTCGCCGGCCTTGCGCAGGACGGCGGCACGGGCGGTGTGCGGCAGCGCGGCCCACTCGCGCTGGGCGGCGGCGGCGCTCGCGGCGGCATCGGCGACGTCCTGCGCGGTGGCCTGCCCCATCCGGCCCAACTCGGCTCCGGTGGCGGGCTCGACCACGGCGTAATCGCCGCCGCCGTGCGCCGCCGTCCACGCACCGTTCTTGAAGATGTTTCCCTGCCAGTCGACACTGTCGAGCAGTCCCACGGCGGTTCCTCCTTCTTCTGTCGTGTTAGTGCTTCATGCGGAGCACGGGCTTGAGCACCTCGCCGCGGCGGCTGTCGTCCAGCGCCCGGTCGATGTCGGCGAGTTCGTAGAAGCGGACGAGGCGGTCGAACGGGAAGCGGCCCTGGCGGTGCAGCTCGACCAGGGCGCCGATGAGGACGGCGCTGCGGCCGCTGCCGCCGAGCGTCCCGAAGACGCGCTTGCCCCACAGCGTGGTCAGGTGGTCGAGGGCGAACTCGGCGCCGGCGGGCGCGCCGCCGATGAGCACGCAGGTGCCGAGCATGCCGACGCTGTCGGCGGCCTGCCGGACGACGTCGATCACGCCGGTGCACTCCAGCGCGTAGTCGGCGGGGCCGCCGCAGATCCGCTGGATCTCCGCGACCGGGTCGGTCGCGGCGGCGTCGACGGTGTGCGTCGCGCCGAACTCGGCGGCCAGCGCGAGCCGGGACGCGTGCCGGTCCACGACGATGATCGTCGTGGCGGGCGACAGGCGGGCGGCCATGACGGCGGCCAGCCCGACCGCGCCGACGCCGTAGACGACGAGGCTCGATCCGGTTCGGGGTTTGAGCGTGTTGAACACCGCCCCGGCGCCGGTGGAGATGCCGCAGGCCAGCGGGCCGAGCAGCTCCAGCGGCGCGGTGGCGGGCACGACGACCAGCGCGTCCGCCCAGGTCAGCGCGTACGTCGCGAACGAGGACTGGCCGAAGAAGTGGCTGTGCACGGGCGAGCCGTCCGCGCGGCGCAGCGCGCTCTGCCCGGCGCGCGGGCCGAGCAGCCGGCCGCCGCCGGCCAGCGCCTCGCCGAGGCGGGCGCAGTAGCGCGGCTCGCCGTCGCGGCAGTTGCGGCACGTCCCGCAGGACGGCCAGCCGATGACGACGTGGTCGCCCGGCCGGACGCCGGTCACCCCCGCGCCGACGGCCTCGACCACGCCCGCGCCCTCGTGGCCGAGCACGCTCGGGAACGGCATCGGCAGGTCGCCGTGGCGGGTGATCTCGTCGGTGTGGCAGATCCCGGACGCGACGACCCGCACGAGGGCCTCGCCGGGTCCGGGCTCGTCGAGGTCGAGGTCCTCGACGCGGAACGGTCCACCGAGTTCGTCGACGACGGCGGCGGTCACTCTCATACCGGGCTCCTCTCGGCGAAGGCGGGACGGGGCAGCGGCGGGGTCAGCCGCTCGACAAGCCGGGCCGCGTCCAGGACGGCGCCGTCGCGTCCGGCGGCCCCGGCGAGCTGGAGCCCGACGGGCAGACCGCCGCCGGGGTCGCCCGTCGGGTCGCCGGTGGGGCCGCCGGCCAGGGCGATCGGTACCGAGACCGCGGGCAGACCGGCGGCGTTGAACAGGGAGGTGAGCCGGGTCAGCACCAGCTCGATGGGCCATTCCCTGCCCCCGGCCTCCACGGTCATCGCGCCGATCGGCGGCGCCGTGATCGGGACGGTGGCGCCGACCAGCACGTCGTAGGCGCCGAGCGCCTCCTCCATGAACGCGGTCATGCGGGCGATGGCCGCCTCGTCCTGTTCGGCCTGCTCGGCGGTGCGCGGCGCCATCCGCATCAGTTCGGCGATGTCGGGGCCGAACAGGCCGGGGTCGCGGTTGAACGCGTCCCGGTGGAACGCGCCCGCCTCGGCGACGATCCGGTTCAGGACGGCCTCCGGCATGCGCGGCTCGTCCGGGACGGCGACGTCCTCGACGTGGACCCCGTGCACTTCGAGCCGGGCGCGCGTGGCCGCGAGCGCCGCGCGCACCTCGGGCGCCAGCACCGCGTCGAACCAGCCGCCGAGCCACCCCACGCGCGGTCGCGCGGCGGGGCCGTCCACCGGCGACCCGGTCAGCGCGGACGCGAGCAGCGCCGCGTCGTCCACCGTGCCCGCGAGGACGCCGAGGTGGTCCAGCGACGGCGCCAGCGGCAGTACCCCGTCGAGCGGGATGCGGCCCCGGGACGGCTTGAACCCGACGCAGCCGCTGAGCGCCGCCGGGATGCGCACGCTCCCGGCGGTGTCGGAGCCGACCGCTCCCAGGCTGCTGCCGGCGACGACGGACGCCGCCGACCCGCCCGACGAGCCGCCGGGGATGCGTCCCCGCCGGTACGGGTTGTGGGTCGGGCCGAAGAACGCGCTGTCGGTGCGTCCGCCCCAGGCCAGCTCGTGGGTCGTGTGCTTGCCGAGGATCACGCAGCCCGCCTCGCGCAGCAGCCGCACGGCCGCCGCGTCCCGCGCAGGGACGTGGCCGGCGAACCGCGGCGACCCGTAGGCGGTGCGGACGCCCGCCGTGTCGATCAGGTCCTTGACCCCGACGGGGACGCCGTGCAGCGGCCCGCGCCGCCCGGCCCGCGCCAGCTCGGCGGCCCGCGCACGGGCCTCGTCCGCCGTGACGGTCGCGTACGCGTGCACGTGCGGCTCGGTGGCCTCGATCGCGGCCAGCATCCGCTCGGTCAGCTCGACCGGGGACAGCCGCCCGGCGGCCAGGGAGGCGGCCGATTCACTGAGCGACATCGGGCCTCCGCACGTGGTAGCCGACCGGGAACAGGCTCAACCCCGTCTTTCCGCGGATCAGACCCCACAACCCGCCTGGAAGCCACAATGCCACCGCCATGCCGATGGCGCCCAGCAGGACGAGGTACCAGGACCCGTAGTCGGCGAGCAGCTCCTGCAGGCCGAAGAAGATGATCGCGCCGAGCAGCGGGCCCTCCACGAAACCGATCCCGCCGATCACCACGATGAAGATCATGTACGCCGACCACTGCACGCTGAAGATCGAGTCCGGGTTGACGCTGAGCGAGCTGACCGTGATCACCGCCCCGGCCGCGCCGCACCCGGCGGCCGAGACCAGGTACACCAGCAGCTTGGCGCGCCGCACGTCGATGCCCGCCGAGCCGGCCGCGGTCTCCTCGTCCCGCACCGCCATCAGCGACAGGCCGAGCCGGCCGCGCAGCAGCAGGTAGCAGCCGGCGATGGTGCACAGCGCCAGCGCGAGCGCCACCCAGTACGTCAGGGCGCCGCGCAGCGTCTGGTCGATGCCCGACAGCCCGGTCAGCCCCTTGCCGCTGCCGCCGCCGAGGCTGTCGACCCGCACCACCAGCAGCCGGTACACCTCGGCGATCACCCACGTCCCGACGGCGAAGTAGTCGCCGCGCAGCCGGAACGCCAGCCACGAGGTGGGCAGGGCGAACAGCACGCAGGTGAGCGCGGCCAGCGGGACGGCGAGGTAGGGCTGCACCCCGAAGTCGGCGAGCGCGATCAGGCTGTAGGCGCCGATGCCGATGAACGCCTGCTGCCCCACCGACACCAGGCCGCCGAACCCCGCGAGCAGGTTCCACATGCTCGCGAGCGCGATCAGCACGAACAGGTTCACCAGCGTGTCGGTGACGGAACTGAACACGAGGAACGGCAGGGCCACCAGGACCACCGCCCCCAGCCCCAGGCCAGTGGCCGACAGCTTCGAGGACCGGGCCGCCCGGTTCACCCGCAGCGCGCCCGCCGCGCGGGCCGCCACCATCTCGGAGATCGTCATGCGGTCCGTCCCGTGAGAAGGCCCTGCGGCCGGAAGGCCAGCACGGCGAGGAAGACGAGGTGGCCGGCGAGCAGCGTCAGCGCGGGGTCGATCTGCGCGCCGAGCGACTGCGTGATGCCGAGGACCATGCCGCCGATCAGCGTCCCCCACAGGGAGCCGAGCCCGCCGATGACGACCGCCTCGAACGCGAAGATCAGCCGCGACGGGCCGATCGCCGGGTCGAACGAGGACCGGATGGCGAACATCAGCCCGGCGAGCGCGACGGTCGCGAACGCGATCGCCGTCGCGATGCCGTACACGTGCCTGCTGTCGGCGCCCATCAGGCTCGCGGTCTCCTGGTCGTCGGACGAGGCGCGCAGCATCCGCCCGAGCCCGGTGCGGGACAGGAACACCTGGATGCCGATCAGCGCGCCGCAGGCCAGCAGGAACGTCACCGCCGACAGGTAGCCGACCGAGATCGAGTCGGAGACCTTGAACGACCCGGTCGCGAAGGACCCGCCGTCGAGGGTGCGCGTGTCGGCGGAGAAGACCTCCAGCAGGACGTTCTGCAGCACGATCGACAGGCCGAACGTGACCAGCAGCGTGGCGAGCGGCCCGGCGCCGAGGCTGCGCTGCAGCAGCACCCGCTGGGTCAGGTAGCCGAGCAGCGCGAACAGCGGGACGGTCACCACCAGCACGATCCACAGCGGCAGCCCCGTCCCGCTGACCAGGGCCAGCGCGAGGAACGCCGCGACCACGCCGAGGTCGCCGTGCGCCAGGTTGACGATCCGCATGACGCCGAACATCAGCGACAGGCCCGCCGCGAACAGGGCGTAGAGGCCGCCGAGCAGCACTCCTTGGATGACGGCGTTGAGCCAGCCCATGTCAGTCGTGTCCTTCCTGGCCGGTGAGCGCCGTTTCAGTGCCCGTTGCGGTGCTCGGGGCGGCGCCGATGCCGAAGTAGGCGTGCTCGACCTGCTCCGCGGTCAGGTCGGCGGGCCGTCCGCGCAGCACCGACCGGCCTTCGAGCAGGCAGTGCACGTGGTCGGCGACGCGCATGGCCTGCGAGACGTCCTGCTCGACGATCAGCGCGGTGGTGCCGGCGCCCACGATGTCCGGGAGGATCTCGTAGATCCTGCGGACGATGACCGGGGCGAGGCCCAGCGACAGCTCGTCGATGAGCAGCAGGTCCGGGTTGGACAGCAGCGCCCGGCCGATGGCCACCGCCTGCTGCTCGCCGCCCGAGAGCTGGGACGCGTTCTGCCCGCGCCGGTCGGCCATCCACGGGAACAGCTCGTGGACGGCGGCGACCGTCCACGGCCCGGGGCGCCTGCGGTACGTGCCCGCCAGCAGGTTCTCCTCCACGGTGAGGGAGCGGAACAGCCGCCGCCCCTCCGGGACGAGCGCGATGCCCTCCGCCACCCGCTTGTGCGCGGGCAGCCGCGTGATGTCGCGGCCGTCGAGGCGGACGGAGCCGGACGTCGGCGGGTTCAGCCCGGCCAGGGCGCGCAGCAGCGTGGACTTGCCCGCGCCGTTCGCGCCGATGATCGCCAGCACCTCGCCCTTGGCGACGTCCAGGCTGAGCCCGTCCACCGCGCGCAGCTGGCCGTGGTGGACGGTGAGGTCGCGGACCGACAGCAGCGTCACGACCCCCCACCCCCTTCCTCGTCGGGCAGGCCGGTCTCGGGGCCGCCGCCCAGGTACAGCTCGCGCACCTTCGGGTCGGCCAGCACGTCCATCGGCGCACCGTCGGCGACGAGGTCGCCGCCCGCCAGGCACACCATCCGGCCGACGGTCCTGACCAGGGCGTTGACGACGTGCTCGATCCAGACGATGCCGAGGCCGCCCGCGTGCAGGTCCTTGATGATCTCGACGAGCTCCAGCACCTCCGGCTCGGTCAGCCCGCCGGCGACCTCGTCCAGCAGCAGCAGCCGCGGGCCGGTGGCGAGGCCGCGGGCCACCTCCAGGCGCTTGCGCTGCAGGAGGCTGAGCCGCCCGCCGGGGGTGTTGGCGAGGTCGGCGAGGCCGGTCCGGTCCAGCACCTCCATGGCGTGCGCCTGCGCCTTGCGGCCCTTGAGCGCCGCGCCCTGGTACGCGCAGACCAGCACGTTCTCGAACGCGGTCAGGTGCTCGAACGGCCGCGGCACCTGGTAGGTGCGGCCGACGCCGGCGCGGGTGCGGGCGTGCGGCGGGAGGCCGGTGACGTCCCGCCCGCCGAACCGCACCGCGCCGGTGTCCGGGCGCAGGTCGCCGGAGATCATCGCGAACAGGCTGGACTTGCCGGCCCCGTTCGGCCCCACGATCCCGAGCGCCTCGCCCGGCGCGACGCGCAGCGTCAGATCCTTGGCGACCGTCACCCGGCCGAAGCTCTTGGTGATGCCGTCGAGATGCAGCAGCGGCTCTGTGATCGGGTGCTGGGCCATCAGGCGTTGGTGGGCTTGAGGTCGCCGCCGATCGGGACGTCCTTGTTGGCCGAGTTGTCGACGATGACGACGTCCCAGGGGAACGTGTCGCCCTTGCGCCACTGGCCGCCGACCGGGTGCTGGATCGCGATGCCGGGCTGCGGGCCGGCGGTGAAGTCCAGCTTCCCGCTCATGCACTCGATCTTCATGGTGCGCAGCTTGGCGGCGACCTCGTCGCGGTCCTTCGGGTCGCTCGCGTCCTTGAACGCCTGGACGGCGATCTCGAACAGCGAGTACACCGAGCCGAGCGCCTGCGTCCACTGCTTGCCGGTGGACGCGGCGAAGTCGTCGGCGAGCTGCTTGGCGCTCCGGCCGTCCAGGACGGACTTGTACGGGTGCGCCGGGCTCCACCAGAAGTCGGTGGCGATGTTGTCGGTGAGCTGCCCGAGCGCCTCCGCCTCGGACGGGAACAGCATGACCTTGGCGACCGTCGCCAGCTTCGGCTTGAAGCCCTGCTGGCGGGACTGCTTCCAGAACGTCTGGAAGTCGGGCGGGATCGGCGTGCAGGTGAACAGCTCGGCGCCCGAGTCCTTGAACTTCGCGATCTGCGCGGTGAAGTCGGTCGCGCCGTTCTGGTACGCGCCGCCGTCGACCGGGGTGTAGCCGGACTTCTTCATCATCGGGCCGAGGCCCTGGCGGAAGGCGTTGGCGTCGGTGTCGTTGGGCCACAGCGCCGCGACGTTCTTGTTGGAGACGTCCATGCGCTCCCACATGGGGAAGAAGCAGTCGGCGAACTCCTGCATGCCGAAGAAGAACAGCGTCGTGTACTTGAAGCCCTCGCCGTCCTTGCCGTTGCGTCCGTGGAACCACGCCTCCCAGGGGGCGATCGTGGTGACGTTCGGGACGCCGTTGGCCTCGCACTGGTCGGCGACGGGGTTGGTGGTGTCCGGGGTGGACGAGCCGACGATCAGGTCGACCTTGTCGCTGTTGATGAGCTCCCGGGTGACCTCGGTGGCGCGGTTGGCGTTGGACTGGGTGTCCTTGACGACGATCTCGATCCGGCGCTTCTTGCCGCCGGAGGTGAAGCCGCCCTTCAGCGCGTTCTGGATCTGCTGGACGACGAAGTTGTCGGCGGTGGCGAACCCGGCGAGCGGGCCCGTCTGCGGGCTGACGTAGCCGATCTTGAGGACGTCCGAGGACGAGCCGCCGGTCCCCTTCAGCCCGCCGCACGCGCTCAGCAGCGGTACGCCGCCGCCGAGGATCGCGGCCGTCTTGAGGAAGGAACGGCGGTTCGAACCGCGTGCCGAGATCTCGCTCACGCTGAACTCCTTGGTCACGGCCGGGATGGCGGAATGTTGGGGGTGACCGTACGAGCCCGCCATCAGCGGAGCAACAGGTTGTTCCGAGAGTTCGAACGCGACTTTGCTATTTGGAACGCGGCTCTGACGTGGGGCGATATCCGAGCCGCCGGGAGATCTCCGCGGCGGCACGCCGCAGCGGCGGCTCGACGCGTCCGGCCAGCGCGTCCACCGACGCGGGCGCGACCGTCAGGTGGACGGCCACGTTGACCGCCGCGATCACCGCGCCCGAGCGGTCGCGGACCGGCGCCGCGAACGAGCGCAGGCCCGGCGCGAGCTCCTCGTCGTTGACCGCGACGCCGCTCTGCCGCACCCGGGCGAGCGCCGCCATGAGCTGCTCCCGGTTGGTGATCGTCCGCGGCCCCCGGCGCGCCATGTCGGTGCGGTCCAGGAGCTGCCGCAGGTCCGCCGCGTCCTTGAACGCCAGCAGCACCTTCCCCATCGACGTGCAGTAGGCCGGGAGCCGCGACCCGACGTGCAGGTTGAGGTCCATGGCCAGCGCGCTGCGCCGGCCGCTGCGCCTGCGGTCGACGTAGACGACGTCGAGTCCGTCGCTCAGGCCCATGCTGGCCGTGTAGCCGGTCTCGTCCGCCAGTGCCTGGAGCGGGGGGCCGGCGATGCCGGTCAGCTCCATCGAGTCGATCGCCGCGAACCCGAGGTCCACCGCGCGCGGGCCGAGCGAGTACTTCTTGGTCTCCGCGTCCTGCTGGAGGTACTCCAGTTTGGTGAGCGTGGCGACGTAGCGGTGCGTGGTGCTCTTGTTGAGCGCCACCGCCCGCGCGAGGTCGGCGACCCCCAGCACCGAGCGGTCGCCGGCGAAGGCGTGCAGGATGCGCAGCCCCCGCTCCAGCGACGCGGAGAAAGAGGGGTCGGCCGTCGTGCGCGTGCGCCGCCGCGGGGAGTCGTCATCGGTCACGATGGTCAGAATACGGCCTGACCGTTCCGGATATTCGAACGTTTTTGCCACCGCACCCGTGGTGGCACTCTGCTAGGGCCGAAGGACGACGACGCGAGCGAGGAGAACCGGGCCCCATGGCGGATTGGCGCAAGCCGCGCGTCGGACACTTCATCGGCGGAGACTGGGGCGACTCCGCCTCCGGCCGCTCGTACCTGAACCTCTCCCCGTGGTCGGGGGAGACGCTCAGCGAGGTCGCCGCCGGCGACATCGAGGACGCCGACCGGGCCGTCGCCGCCGCACACGCCGCGTTCGGCGGCTGGGCCCGCACGCCGCCGTACGAGCGCCAGCTCGTCTTCCTGCGCGCGGCCGACATCCTGGAGCGCCGCGGCGACGAGGTGCTCGCCGCCCTCGCCGCCGAGACCGGCTGCGGCGCCACGTTCGGCGGCGTCCAGCTCGGCTTCGCCGTCAAGCTGCTCCGCCAGGCCGCGCACCTCGCCTACCGGCCGGCCGGGGAGCTGCTGCCGTCCGACGTCGAGGGCACCACGGCGATGGCCGTCCGCCGCCCCGTCGGCGTGGTCGCGGCGATCACGCCGTGGAACGCCTCGCTGACCCTCGCCGGACGCGGGATCATCGGCCCGCTCGCGCTCGGCAACACCGTCGTGCTGAAACCGTCCGAGGACTCCCCCTACACCGGCGGCGCGCTCTGGGCGGAGATCCTGCACGAGGCGGGCCTGCCCGCCGGGGCCCTCAACGTCGTCACGCACGCCCCCGGCGAAGCGGGCGGCATCGCCGACGCGCTGCTGGCCGACCCGCTCGTCAAGCGGATCAACTTCACCGGCTCCACGGCGACCGGCCGCCGCCTCGCCGAGAAGGCCGGCCGGCACCTGAAGCGGATGGTGCTCCAGCTCAGCGGCCAGAACCCGCTCATCGTCGCGGGCGACGCCGACCTCGACTACGCCGTGAACGCCGCCACATACGGCGCCTTCGTCCACCAGGGACAGGTCTGCATGTGCGCCCGCCGCGTCTACGTCGAACGGCCGCTGGCGAAGGAGTTCGCCGAGCGGTTCGCCGCCAGGGCCGCGGCGCTGCCGACGGGCGACCCGTCCGACCCGGCCACCGTCGTCGGCCCGGTGATCAACGAGTGGGCGCTCGCCCTCATCGACCGCCGCGTGCGGGAGGCCGTCGGGCTCGGCGCACGCGTCCTTGCCGGCGGCGTCCCCGCACCGCCCTGCTACCCGGCGACCGTCCTCACCGACGTCCCGGACGAGGCCGAGATCGCGCAGGGCGAGACGTTCGGCCCCGTCGTCGTCCTGGAGGCGGTCGACTCGGCCGAGGACGCCGTCGCCCGCGCCAACGCCTCCGACTTCGGCCTCGTCGCCTCGGTCATCACCGGCGACCGCCCGCGCGGCCTCCGGCTGGCCGCCGCGCTCGACGTCGGCATCGTCCACGTCAACGACCAGCCCGTCAACGACGAGCCGCAGATGCCGTTCGGCGGCGTCAAGGACACCGGCTGGGGCCGCTTCGGCCTCGGCTTCGCCGCCGACGAGTTCTGCGACCTCCAATGGATCACCACCCGCGACCAGGACCGCGATTTCCCCTTCTGAGGCCCGGCAGGCGGGCGGGCGGTGCCGGCTGGCCGTTACCGGTCAGGAGGTGGATCCCGGTGATCATGCCACCAAATACTGGCAGCGACTAGTCCCGCCCCGCCGAGGAGACGTCGTGGATCGTCCGCACCCCCTTCCGTCCCGCCGTGCCTTCACGCTCGGCGGCGCCGCGCTGCTCGGCGCCGCCCTCACCGGCCCGCTGACCGGCAGCGCTCGCGCCGCAGCCCCGCCGCCCGGCGAGTGGGCCGACGTGCCCGTCCCGGCGCCGGCCGGCCGGAGCCAGCTGCTCGGCATCGCCGCACCGGACCCGCGGCACGTCTTCGCCGGCGGAAGCGAGAACGTGTTCCAGCCGGACGCGCGGGCCGTCATGCTGCACCGGACCCCGCGCGGCTGGACGCGGGCCGCACTGCCCGAGGGGCTGGCCGCCGTCAACGACCTCCGCGCCCGGCACGCCGCGAGCGCCTGGGCGCTCGCCGCCGGCCCGGAGCCCCGGGAGCGCACCGACCTGCTGCACTGGAACGGCCGCCGCTGGGCGGCGGCGCCCGGACCCGGCGGCACGCTGCTCCAGGCCATCGACCTGGACCGGACCGGCGGCCTGTGGGCGACCGGGATCGCCGGGGACGCCACGACGGTGTCCGTGCGGCGGCACGGCCGGTGGGCGACCTCCCTCACCCTGGAGCGGCCGTCCGGGCTCAACGCCATCGCCGCCGGAACCGCCGGGGACGTCTGGGCCGGCGGGCCGGGCGAGTCGCAGACCGGGCCGACCCCGCTGTGGCACTTCGACGGCACGGAGTGGACGCGCGTCCCGTGGGGGACGACCTACGCCCACTGGATCCTGCAGATCGAGTACGTCGCCCCCGACGACGTCTGGTTCTACGCCCTTGAGCAGCACCCGCTGTTCGTGCCGCCGACGCTGCACCACTGGAACGGCTCGGAGTTCACCGTCCACCAGATCCCGGGCCCGTCCGACCCGGCCGGCGAGGTGCGCCCGATGTCCGCGGTCGGGTTCCTCGGCTCGATGGCCTCCGACGGACGGCGCGGCGTGTGGCTGTCCAGCCCGTACGACGCCTCCCACCTGCTGCACTTCGACGGATCGTCGTGGACCCGCGCCACCCCGCCCGTCCCGGTGGCCGCGTACTCGATGACCCGCGTCCCGCACACCACCACCGTCTGGGCGGGCACCCAGATCGGCACGGTCTGGCGCCGCTCCACCCGTCCCTGACACCGCGGCCGGCCTCGGGCCGGGCGAATCTCCCCCTCACCGGCATCAGATCGGCCGGCCGGGAAACAGGGCAGGTGGCCGGTGCGTCCGCCCTGGCCGGGCGCACTGTCGCGGTGAGGGGGACTGGTCGTGGGCGATGCCATCCTGGACGCCCTGCAGGGGACGATGACGTCGCCGTGGATCTACGCGGCACTGCTCGGCATGGCGCTGCTGGACGCGTTCCTGCCCGTCATCCCCAGCGAGACCCTGATCATCACCGCGGGCGTGTACGCGGCGAAGGGCGACACCGTCCTCCCCCTGGTCATCGCCTTCTCGGCCGCCGGCGCCTTCTGCGGCGACCATGTGTCCTACTTCATCGGCCGCTTCGCCGGCGACCGGCTGGAGCGGTGGATCCGGTCCGGACGCCGCAGGCGCGACGCCTACGACCGGGCCGCCGGGATCTTCGACAGGCGCGGGGGCCTCGTCATCATCATCGCCCGGTACATTCCGGGCGGACGCACCGCCGCGACGCTGCTGATGGGCATCGTGCGGTACCCGCTGCGCAGCTTCACGCCGTTCGACGTGGTCGCCTGCGTCCTGTGGGCGTCCTATGCCGGGCTGATCGGCTACCTGGGCGGGGCGGCCTTCGGGGAGGACCCGGTCATGGGACTGGTCCTCAGCTTCGGCATCGCGCTGGTGATCAGCGGGCTCGTCGAGGTCGGCCGGTTCCTGTGGAACAGGTTCCACCGCGGCGACGCCGAGCGCGAGTAGCGGGACCTCCCATCGGCGTCGCCGGTCTGCTACAAGTGTAGTTTCAACGGGTGCGTCCGGGCGGGCGCACCGGGCCGAACGGCGGCGGGAGAGCACGTGAGCGCCGAAGGAAGCACCAAGGCCGTCCTCACCGCGCTCGCCGCGAACCTGGGGATCGCGGTCACCAAGTTCGTGGCGTTCGCGCTGACCGGCTCGTCCTCGATGCTGGCCGAGGCGATCCACTCGGTGGCCGACTCCAGCAACCAGGCGCTGCTGCTGATCGGCGGCAAGCGCGCGGAGCGGCGCGCCACCGAGGAGCACCCGTTCGGGTACGGGCGCGAGCGCTACATCTACGCGTTCCTGGTGGCGATCGTGCTGTTCAGCCTGGGCGGCCTGTTCGCGCTGTACGAGGCGTGGCACAAGATCCGCGACCCGCATCCGATCGACTCGTGGCAGTGGGTGCCGATCGCGGTGCTGCTCGTCGCGATCGCCCTGGAGGGGACGGCGCTGCGCACGGCGGTCAAGGAGTCGAACCGCAGCCGGGGGACGTCCAGCTGGGTGCAGTTCGTCCGGCGGTCCAAGTCGCCGGAGCTGCCGGTGATCCTGCTGGAGGACACCGGCGCGCTGGCCGGCCTGGTGTTCGCGCTCGGCGGGGTCGGGCTGACGCTGATCACCGGCGACGGGGTCTGGGACGGGATCGGCACCGCCGCGATCGGCGTGCTGCTCACCGCCATCGCGATCGTGCTGGCCACCGAGGTGAAGAGCCTGCTCATCGGCGAGTCGGCGGGGCCGGAGCACGTGCGGCTGATCAGGGAGGCGATCGTGGCGAGCCGCGACGTCCCCTCGGTCATCCACATGCGCACCATGCACCTCGGGCCGGATGAACTGCTCGTCGCCGCGAAGATCGCCGTGGACCTGCGCGACGACGCCCGCGAGGTCGCCGACGCGATCAACGACGCGGAGGCGCGGATCCGCGCGGCGGTGCCGATCGCCCGCCTGGTCTACCTGGAACCGGACGTCCTGCGAAAAGGCGGGTGAGGCCGGTGGCGCGCAGGCCGCTGGGGCGGCTGGAGGCCGAGGTCCTGGCGGCGCTGGCCGCGGCGGGCGGCCCGGCCAGCACGGCCGAGCTGCGGGCGCGGCTGGACGGCGACCCGGCCTACACGACGGTCAACACGATCCTGCACCGGCTGCACGAGAAGAGGCTGGTCACCCGCGTCCGGTCGGGACGGCACTACCGGTACCGGCTCGCCGTGGACGAGTCGGAGCTGGTGGCGGGACGCATGCGCGAGCATCTCCGGCACGCCAGCGATCCGGGTAGCGTGTTGAACCGGTTCGCGCGGTCGCTGAGCGTCGAGGAGGCGCGCGAGCTGCGCGAGTTCCTCGACGCCGATCGTCCGGAAGGCGACGGGTGAACTGGTTCACCTTCCTGCCCCTGGCCCTCATGCTGACGCTCGGGACGGTGCTCGGCCGGGCGCCGTTACGGCTGCATCCGTCCTGGTCGGCGCGGCTGCTGGCGACGACCGGCGCGATGACGGCGGTCGCCGCGCTCGGCACGGGCGTGTTCGTCGCGATCAACTACGCGGCGACGCTGGCGCCGTCCGCCGCCGCGCACGTCCCCGAATGGGCGCTGTTCGGCGACGACCGGCCCGTCCCGGACGCGGTCGGCGTCGCGGCGGCGGTGCTGTCGGCCGCCGGGGCCCTGGTCGCGGGCCGGGCCGTCGCCGGCTGGGTCCGCGAGCTGCGCGCCGCGCGGGCGGACGTCCGGGAGCCGCTCGACACCGACGTCCCGATCGCCGTCGCCGTCCCGGGCCGCCATGGCGGGGTCATCGTCTCGCGGGGGCTGCTGCGGGACCTGTCACCCGGGGAACTGCACGTCGTCTTCCAGCATGAGGCGTCCCATCTCCGGCATCGCCACCACCGCTACCTGGCCGCCGGGGCCCTGGCCGCGGCGGTGCTGCCGCCGCTGCGGGCGCTGGACGGCCGGCTGCGGCTGGCGGTGGAGCGGTGGGCGGACGAGGACGCCGCGGAGGCGACCGGCGACCGCGCCTTCGTCGCCCGGACGCTCGCCAAAGTCGCGCTCGCCCAGCCGCGCGCGGCCCGGCCCGCCGGACCGGCGGTGACCGCGTTCGCCGAGTCCGGGGTCGTGGAGCGCGTCGAGGCGCTGCTCGGCACGCCCCCGGCGAAGAACGCGGTCACCGGCCCGCTGCTGTTGCTGGGCAACGGCGTCGTCTCCGGTTCGCTGACCGCCGCGACCCTCCAGCTCGATCACGTCATCGCGTCGTCCCTGCTGCCGCTCCTCGCCCTCCGCTGACCCACCCGCCGAGCCCGCGCGCCGAGCGGCCGCGCCGCGACGGGGCGCCGGGCGGGCGTGCCGCGCGGTCAGGGGCCGGTCAGAGTTCGAACTCGGCCGGGTCCAGGCCGACCGCGAAGCACGCCTCCCGGACGACGGCCTTCTCACTGTTGTCGAAGTTGCCGTCGGCGCCGCCGATGATGATGCCGATCTGGATGACGGCGCGCGCCTCGGCGGGCTTCTTCTTGGTCTTGCCGATGTCCTGCAGGACCGACACCTTCCCGAAGTCGAAGTCGGCGGTCAGCTTGGACACGTAGTCGTTGAAGCGGCGCTGCAGGTCGTCCGCCGGGAAGTTCTGCAGCACCTCGTTGGAGGCGATCAGCGACGCGGTGCGCTGCCGCTCGGACGGGTCCACGCTCCCGTCGGCCGCCGCGACCAGCGCGCACATCGCCATGCTGGCGTCCCGGAACGCCCCGCTCTTCAGATCGTTCTTCTTGCTGAGGAGCTGCGTCTGCATGGTCTGCGTCGACTCGCGCAGCTTGTCCCAGAAAGCCATTGGATCCTCCGCTGATCGTTGGTCTCACTCGACCCTAACCCTGCTTCTACAAATGTAGTAGCAGGCTCGCGCGGCGACCGCCGGGGTCCCCCGCCCGCGAAGGCGGGCGTGGCCTGCGGCGTTGATCGAACGATGATCCGTTGGTTATCGGGTCCTTCTAGGGTTTCCCTCCGCTAGATGATCATCCGGGCGTTGTCCGCCCGGATGATGTTGTTTGGGCGAGAAAAAGCAGGAGGAGACACCGATGATCGGCCTTCGGGGGAAGGCGGGTGCGCTGGCCGGCGCCGTTCTCGTGGCCGTGACCGCGCTGATACCGCTCACCGCGCCGCCCGCGCACGCGGGCGAGTGCCGCGACAACGCGGGCTGGTGGTGCCTGTACGCCGATCCCGGCCTGCAGGGCCTGCTGATCGGCACCAACAACCCGGGTGCGGACGTCGAGCTGATCGGCAAGTACGCCGGTCTCAACGACCGGGCGGACTCCGTGATCAACCGGACGTCGTCCTACATGGGCCTGTACGAGGACGCGGGCTTCGGGAAGCCCATGCTGTGCCTGCCGCCCAACTCCAGCACGAACCAGTTGCCGAGCGACAGGGTGACCTCGATCCGGATGCGTCCCGGACGCGCTGCCGCGTGCGGGGGCTCCGCGCCCGCCCAGCAGCCCGCCCCGAAACGCACGCCGAAGCAGCAGCAGGAGGACGGCGCGTCCGCCGCGAAGCCGAAGGTGTCGAAGACGCCGTCCGGCAAGGCCAAGGTCAGCGCGCCGCCCGAGGTGTCGGCCCCGGCCGCGCCCCCCACGGGCGCCCTGCCGGAGCTGGACCAGCCGAACCCGGCGGTCGCGCTGCCCGAGCCGGCCGGGACGCACCCGGCGCGGCCGGTGAGCGCCACCTCCGACGACGAGGGCGGGCTCGGCACCGGGACGGTGATCGTCATCGGCGTGGGCGCCGGCGTCATCGCGCTCCTCGCCGCGCTCGCGGTGGCGGGGATCTTCGTCCGGCGCCGGGGCGAACCCGCCGGCCGGACGCCGAGGCAGAAGGCGGTGGCGCCGGGCGCCGACCCCGAGGCCACCCGCCGGGTCGACCGCGCGCTGCGGCTGCTGGCGGTGGACTGCGAGCAGGAGCGCCGCGAGGTGCCCGCCGTCCGCACCGTCCTGCTGGCGGACACCGCCCTCACCCTCGTGCTCGCCGCGCCCGACCCCGACGCGCCGCAGCCCTGGCGTGCCGACGGCGACCGCTGGACGCTCGCCGCGTCCGACATCACCGAACTGACCGACGACATCGGCCCGCACCGCCCGTTCCCGCTGCTGGTGGCGGTGCGGCCCGACACCTGGGTGAACCTCGCCGAGACGCCCGGGCCGATCGCGCTCGACGGGACCCGCGGCAACGCGCGCCGCGCGGTGCGGACGCTGTCCGGGCTGCTGGGCAACAGCCCCTGGTCGGACGGCGTCCGGATCCGCATGGTCGGCTTCGGCGGGTCCTCCGCCGACCTGGGCGGCACCGACGTGGGCGACGGCGGCGAGCGCGGCCGGGTGGTGTTCGTCGACGACGGCCGGGCGGTGCCCGCGAACGTCCCGGCGGGCTGCGCCGTGATCGCGGTCGGCCGGGTGCCCGGCGCCCGCACGACCTGGCCGGTGCGGTCCGGCGGCGCGCTGGCGGTGCCGCCGGAGGCGCGGTCCGCCGGGGAGGACGCCGCGGAGGAGCGTCCCGCCGGGGTCGCCGAGGTCGCCGATGCGGCGGGTGAGTGAGATGACGATGCGCATCCCCGTCGCGGTCGAGGCGGCCGACCCGATCTCGCTGGCCGGGGTGACCGGCGGGCTGCGCGGCCGTCCGGAACTGGTGCTGGTCGGGACCGCCGAGGCGCAGGTGACGGTGGTGGTCGCCGACGGCGTCGACGACACCGCGCTGGCGATGCTGCGGCGCGCCGGCCGGACCCGCCGGGTGCTGATCGCCGGGCGGATCAAGGAGGCCGAGCTGCTGGAGGTCGTCGAGCACGGGGTGGTGGCGATCCTGTGGCGGCAGGAGGCGACGCCGGACGGCATCGCGCGGGCGATCGAGTCCGCCGCGCGCGGCAACGGCGACCTGCCCCCGGACCTGCTCGGCCGGCTGCTGAAGCAGGTGCGCCGGCTGCAGCGCGGCGCGCTGCGCGAGCAGGGCTTCACCGCCGCCGGGCTGGCCGAGCGGGAGAAGGAGGTGCTGCGGCTGGTCGCCGACGGGTTCGACACCGCCGACATCGCGGCGAAGCTCTCCTACTCCGAGCGCACGGTGAAGAACGTCCTGCACAGCATGATGACGCGGTACCAGCTGAAGAACCGCCCGCACCTGGTCGCGTACGCCATCCGCGAGGGGCACATCTGATGCTCCACGAGGTGGACGCGGCACTGCGCGCGCTGCTGGACGGCGACGCGCTCGCCGGAAGCGACGTCAAGGTGGTGTTCGACGCGCCGACGCGGGAGTGGGCGGCGCAGCGCAACGGCCCGGCCGTGAACGCCTACCTGTACGACGTCCGGGAGGACACCGGCCGGCGCGAGCGGGGCCCGCTCCAGGTCCGCGACGCCGACGGGAGGGTGACCACGCGGCGCCAGCCGCCGCGCTACTTCCGGCTGTCGTACCTGGTCACGGCGTGGACCAAGCGCCCGGAGGATGAGCACCGGATGCTGTCGGCGGTACTGGCCTGCCTGCTGCGGAACGAGACCCTGCCCGGCGAGTCCCTGCCGGCGGACGGGGCGCTGCGGCGGTTCGGCGCGCCGGTGCCGCTGACGGCCGCCGTCCCGCCGGTCGAGTCGCGCGCCATCGCCGATCTGTGGTCGGCACTGGGCGGGGAGCTGAAACCGTCCCTGGACGTCGTCGTGACGGCGCCGTTCCCGGTCTCGCCGGAATACCCGGTCGGCCCGCCCGTGGAGGAACTCGACGTCACCGTGGTGGACCGCGGCGCGGTGGATCGCGGGGTCGTGGATCGCGGGGCGGTGCGTTGACCGATTCGGCCGGGCACCTGCTGGCCAGGATCGAGCTGCTGCGGCGGCGGGCGCGCGTCCTGGTGGAGGACAGGGCCGCCGCCGACCCCACGGCGCAGGACCCGTTCCGGGGCCTGTACGTCTCGCCGGAGGGGGCGGCGCGGCTCGCCGAACTCGGCGTCCCGCGTCCGGGACGCGACGCCGCCCACGACCGTGCGGTCGGCGAGGTCGAGGACGGTGCCGGCGGCACCCGGCTCGCGCGGCTCGCGGCCGGCTTCGGGCTGGACGCGTTCGACGCCGAACTGCTGCTGGTCGCGCTCGCGCCCGACGTCGACCGCTCCTTCGAACCGCTGTACGGCTACCTCAACGACGATGTGAGCCGCCGCCGCGCGACCGTCGGCCTGGCCCTGGACCTGTGCGGGAGCCCGGCGGCGTCGGCGGCGGCCCGCGCGCGGCTCGGCCCGTCCGGGCCGCTGCTCGCGGGCGGCCTGCTCGTCCTGGAGGACGAGGACCGCCCGTTCCTCGGTCGCGCCCTGCGCGTACCGGACCGGGTGACCGACCATCTGCTGGGCGGGGACCGCCTCGATCGCGCGCTGTCCGGCGCGGTCACCGAGGTCGGGGACGCCTCCGGGCCCGTCCCGTCCGAGCTGCGGGCGCTGGCCCCCGTGCGGCGCGTGGTGTACCTGCGGGAGACGCGCGAGGGGTCGGGCATGGCGCCGGGCGCGGCGGTGCTCGGCGGCGCGGGACGGCCGGTGCTGCGGGCCGACCTGTCACGCCTGGACGAGGCCCTCATCCCGACCCTGATCCGCGAGGCCCGCCTACGCTCCGCCGGAATAGTCGCGGGCCCCATCACCACAGGCCCCCAGGCCCGCGCCTTCACCGACGCCTGCCCTGATGGCACTTCTGCCGACGCCTTCGCCGACGGCGCTTCTCCCGGCGGCTTCGCCGGCGCCACCTCTGCCGGCGCCTTCGCTGACGGCGCTTCTCCCGACGACGTGGGCATGGTGCCGGTCGTGCTGGCTGGGGTGCTGCCCTACGACCCGGCCTGGAGTCGGCGGCAGCCGCTTGTGCTGGAGTTCGCGGCGCCGCCGCCGGAGGCGGATGCGTGGGCGGCCGAACTTCCGGCCGACGTCGCGTTCGACGTGGCGGCGGCTACTGCCCCGTACCGGTTCGACCGGGGGCAGATCCGGCGTGCCGTCCGCGCGGCCCTCGACTATGCCGCGCTGGAGGGCGTCAGTCCGGAGGCCCGGCACCTGCACCGGGGGGCGCGGCTGCAGAACGCCGTCGGCCTGCAGCAGCACGCCCGCCGGATCAGCCCCGCCGTCGGCTGGGACGACCTGGTCCTGCCCCCGGACGAGGCCGGGCGGCTCCGCGAGCTGGTCGCGCGGGCCCGGCACCGGCACCGCGTGCTCGGCGACTGGGGGCTGCGCACCGGCGGCGGGCGGGGCCGCGGCGTGGTCGCGCTGTTCGCGGGCGAGTCCGGCACCGGCAAGACCCTCGCGGCCGAGGTCGTCGCAGGCGAACTGGGTCTCGACCTGTACGTGGTGGACCTGTCGGCGGTCGTCGACAAGTACGTCGGCGAGACCGAGAAGAACCTCGAGCGCATCTTCACCGAGGCCGACCGGCTGGACGCCGTGCTGCTGTTCGACGAGGCCGACGCGGTGTTCGGCAAGCGGTCGGAGGTGAAGGACGCCCGCGACCGCTACGCCAACCTGGAGAGCGCCTTCCTGCTGCAGCGGCTGGAGTCGTTCGACGGGATCGCGGTCCTCACCACCAACCTGCGGGCCAACATCGACGACGCGTTCACCCGCCGCCTCGACGTGATCGCCGACTTCCCGTTCCCGGACGCGGTGCGGCGCCGCGCGCTGTGGGCGCACTGCCTGGCGCCGCCCCTGCCGTGCGGCGACGACCTCGACCTGGAGCGGTGCGCCCGAGAGTTCGAGTTGGCGGGCGGCGCGATCCGCAGCGCCGCCACGACCGCCGCCTACCTGGCGGCGGCCGCCGGGCGTCCCGTCTCGATGGCGGACGTGCTGACCGGCGCCGAACGCGAATACCTCAAGATGGGCCGCCTGCTGCCCGGCACCTGGTGACCACTGCCGCCGGTGACTACTTCTGCTTGACGTAGGGGATTCGGAGCGCGGACACGTACTTGTCGCCCGGCGGGACGTTCGTCCGGACCTCCACCGGCTGCCCGCCCGGCGACCGGACGTAGAACGCGACCCCGAGCCGGCCCATCTTCAGCGGCTTGTACTCCGACCCCGCCGAGTACTGGAGCCCGGCCAGCTCGGTGTACTTCTGCCAGGCGCCGTCCGCCCGCAGCCGGATCGGCTTGAAGACGTCCAGCCGGTCGAGGGCGCCCTCGGTCCCGTCGAACTGCCACAGGAACATCGCCGACACGGTCACGCCGGTCGCGCCGCTCGGCGACCAGACGTAGAAGTCGAAGGTCGGCCTGCTGCCCGGACGCCGCACCTCGTTCAGGTTGTAGATCGTGCGGATGGCCGGGTTGCCGCCCTTGGGCCAGTCCTTCCCGACCGCCGGGAAGCTCTGGCCGGACGGGACGCTCCACGTCTGGGCCTGCTCGCCGGGCGGCGGCGGGTTCATCCACGGCCCGCCCCCGGACAGGTAGAACAGCATCGACCCGGGCCCGCCCAGCGGGCGCGGCTTGCGCTTCTTCTTCGGCTCGGCCTGCCCGGCCGGCTTGCTCGGGGCGGCCTTGGGATTCTCCGGCGGGCTCGGGGACGCCTTCTGCTCCGGCTGGCTGGGCAGCGCCAGCGGGTTGCCCATCGGGCTCATCGCGCCGTCCCGTGCGCGCGAGGAGAAGTTCGGCTGGAACGCGAACCAGGCGACGGTGAACGCCACCGCCATCGCGAGGACGCACGCGCCCGTCCCGAGCAGCCAGCGCGGCATGATCGCGCCCTGCTCGAAGGTGCCGTCGACCTCCACCGGCTCGCGCCCGGAACGCAGCACGTGCACCGTGTACGGGCGCGACTCCCGCTGCCCGAACCAGGTGATGCCGCCCGGCTTGATCCGTCCGTCCACCCAGGCGGCCCGGCCCGGCTCGATCTGCACGTTCGCCGGATGCAGCTCGACGCCCAGCCGCCCGCCGGGGTCCTTCGCGCTCAGCGACGCGGTGACCTTGGTGTTGCCGAGGTTGTCCACCGCGACCTTCGGCCTGGCGCCGAACCGGCCCCGCACCACCGGCGGCACCAGCTCCGCCCGGAGCACCGTGAAGGGGGTGATGGTCAGGTGGCCCTCGACGACCTCCTTCGCGCCGGGCTGCTCGGTCGGCGTCACCTCGACCGCGAACGGATGCCCGCCCGCCGCCGCGTCCGGCGTGCGCGGCGGCGCGAACACGATCTCCGCGGTCCCGGTCGTGCCGGGGTAGAGCCGCAGCGTGGCCGGCTCGACCCGGGCCCACACCGCCGGGTCGCCCGCGACACCGATCCGGTACTCCTCGACGAGGTCGCCGGTGTTGCGGACGCGCAGCGCGACCGTCGTGCTCTTCCCGGGATCGACCGTCGCGGACCGCGGTTCCAGCGAAGACCAGATACTCACCCTCCGACGCTACGAGCGGCCTCCTCTCCGGGAAACGTCCGACCGAGCAGCACCCCGTGCAGCATGTCCTGCCCGAATGGGCCGGGATGCCCGATCGTGCAGGCCGTGCTGCCCGCCGTTGTGCTCCCTTCGCCCTGGTACGGGCGGCGCCGGGGCGGGACGCTCAGGCGTATGTTCGAGCAGTCTCGTGTGACCGAGAACGGGCGTACCGGCGCGGGCGAGCGGTCGAGCCGGCGGCGGGCCCCGCATGCGGGCGGGGCCGCCGCCGCTGCCGCGCGCGGCACACTGGCCGGTCTCGGGCCGTCCCAGCTGCTCGCCCTCCAGCGCGCGGCGGGCAACGCCGCCGTGGCCGGGGCGGCGGCGGAACGGCACGAGCACGGCCCGTCCTGCGGCCACGACGTGCAGCGGTCCGCCGTGCACGAGGCGCTGGGCCGTCCGGGCGCGCCGCTCGGGGCGGCGGTCCGCGCGGACATGGAGGCGCGGCTCGGCGCGGACTTCTCCGACGTCCGCGTCCACACCGACCACGCCGCGCACACCGCGGCCGAGTCCGTGCAAGCGCACGCGTTCACCACGGGCAGCGACATCGTCTTCCAGCGCGGCCGCTACGACACCGGCTCGACGGCCGGGCGGACGATGCTCGCCCATGAGCTCACCCATGTCGTCCAGCAGCGGTCCGGGCCGGTCGCGGGCACCGACACGGGCTCCGGGCTGAAGGTCAGCGACCCGTCCGACCGCTTCGAGCGCGAGGCCGAGGCCACCGCCCGCCGCGCCATGGCGGGCACCCCGGTCGTCTCCGCACCGGTCTCCGCCCAGGCCGCCGGGACGCCGGCCGGGCCGGGGGCCGTCCAGCGGCTCTCCAGCACCGAGGCTGCCACGGCGCTCAAGGACGCCGCCGAACCGTCCGGCGCGATGACCGCGATGGGGACGGCCGCGTCCGTCGGCTCCCGGTTCTCCGACTCGGACGCCTCGACCTCGTCCTCCCTCAGCGGGGGGCTCGGGGCACCGGGCATCGGGGCCGGAGCGGCCGCCGCCGGGCTCTACGCCGACGCCCGGACGATGCACGGCGCACGGCGCGGCATGAAGGGCACCGAGGCGGGCACGGCGGCGCACCGCGACCACCGCAGGGCCTGGAACGGGGCCGCCGGCGACGCGGCGCAGGACGGCTTCAACCTCACCGGCAACACCGTGAGCATCGCGGGCGGCGCGCTGAAGGTCGCGGAGTCCGGCGCGGCGGACGTGGTCGGCGGGGTCGGCGGCGCGTTCACCCTGCCCGCCTCCCTGATCCAGGGCGGACGCTACATCCGGAAGGCGCACCACGCGCGGGAGCGGGCCGAGGCGCTCGCGAAGGTCCTCGGCGCGGGCGGCACCGACGACTCCGAGCTCAGGACGCTGATGTACTCCCGCGACCTCGCGGGGGCGCTCATCGAGCTCTACCAGGCCCAGCGGGAATGGCGGGGCGAGGTCGAGGCCAAGTCCCGCGAGCTGGCGAACCGGCCCGAGCCCGCGGGCGCGCCGGTGCCCGCCTCGATGACCGGGTTCGCGGCGGAGATCGACACCGCCTTCGCGGCGACCACCGACCCGGCCGCCGACCTCGTGCGCGCCGAACTGGAGCGTGTGCTGGCCCGGACGGAGAACGTCGCCGACCGGATCGCCGAGGCCACCGAGGCCAAGCGCCGCTGCGACGCGGAGCTGACCGCCGCCATCGCCGCGTACGCGCTCAAGAAGAACGCGCGCGGGACGCACAAGAAGGCGACCGTCGCGGCCGGCTCCATCGCCGGTGCCCTCGCCGGAGTGGCCGCCCTGGTCGCGGCCTTCGCCGCCGGGGCCGCGATCGCCGCCACCCCGCTCGGCTGGGCGCTGGCCGGGCTCGGCGCCGCCCTCGGCCTCGCCGTCGCCGCGTACAAGACCAGCAAGTACTTCGGCAAGCGCTGGGACCGGGCGCGGCTCGACGACACCGGGACCGAGCGGACGACGGGCGACCGCGTCCTGGCCACCCTGAACGTCATGAAGCCGCTCGGCCCCGGGAAGCGCGAGCTGGTCGCCGGCGCCCTCTGGGAACTGGCCGGCGAGCAGGACCGCGACTCCGCCGCCGGGGAGCGGGACACACCGGTCGCGGGCGTGGAGATCCCGGCCGGGAGCGCGCTGTCGATCATCGCGGCGCTGGGGCTCGACTGGAAGGCGGAGAAGATGGCCGCGGACCGCGACGGCGCCGTCGCCCGCATCGCGTCCAAGATGGCGTCCTGAGCCCCGGGAACCGGCGTCCGCGGGGCGGGCGGTTGCACGAATGTGCGCGGAAGGTTGCCTCCGGAGAGGTCCGTTCCGACGTTTCGGTGGCCTGATCCGGACGGCACGCTGGTGAGACCTTGATCGCTCTGTGGGGGTTTGTCGCGCATGGCCACATATCTGTCGCCCGGTGTGTACGTCGAGGAGGTGGCCAGCGGGTCGCGTCCCATCGAGGGTGTCGGCACGTCCGTCGCCGCCTTCGTGGGGTTCGCGCCCGAGGGGCCGCTGAACGAGCCCACGCTGGTGACCAACTGGTCGCAGTACGTCGCGGCGTTCGGTGAGTTCGCCGACGGCTACTACCTGGCGCACGCGGTCTACGGGTTCTTCAACAACGGCGGCACCACCTGCTACGTCATCCGCGTCGGCGGGACGTCGGGACACGGCGCGGGCGCCAGGGCCATGCCGCGGCAGCTCGCCGCCGGCGCGCCCGCCGAACTCGGCGGGTTCCGGGTGTCGGCGCTGCCGTCCGGCACCGCGGGCGAGATCAGCGTCGAGGTCGCCGACGTCGACGCCGACGACAAGGGCGACCGGTTCCGCCTGAACGTCAAGGTGGACGACACCGTCGTCGAGAGCTTCCACGTGTCGGCGAAGAAGGCGGCCCGCACCTACATCGTCACGCAGGTCAAGGAGCGGTCGAAGCTCATCACCGTCGAGGAGGCGGCCCCGGCGGCGCAGCTCGCCAGGCCGGACGCCCAGACGGTGAAGCTGGAGCCCGCGCCCGTGCCGGCGCCGACCGCGGCGGACGGCCGCGGCATCGGCCCCGACGACTACCTCGGCGACGCCGCCGACCGCACCGGGTTCGGCGGGCTGGAGGCCCTGGACGCCGTCACCATGGTGTGCGCCCCCGACCTGATGGCCGCCTACGAGCGCGGCGCGATCGACATGGAGGGCGTCAAGGCCGTCCAGCTCGGCATGATCGCGCACTGCGAGCTGATGGGCGACCGCGTCGCGGTCATCGACCCGCCGCCCGGCCTGAACGCCAAGCAGGTCCGCGACTGGCGGCAGGAGACCGCCGGGTACGACTCCAAGTACGCCGCGCTGTACTACCCGTGGATCAAGGTGTTCGACCCGTCGTCCGGCAAGGCGCAGCTGATGCCGCCGAGCGGGCACGTCGCCGGCATCTGGGCGCGCAGCGACGCCGAACGCGGCGTCCACAAGGCACCGGCGAACGAGATCGTCCGCGGCGTCGTGGACCTCGGGCTCCAGGTCACCAAGGGCGAGCAGGACTTGCTCAACCCGATCGGCGTCAACTGCATCCGCGCGTTCCCCGGCCGCGGCGTCCGCGTGTGGGGTGCCCGGACCCTCTCCTCCGACCCGGCGTGGCGGTACCTGAACGTCCGGCGCTACTTCAACTACCTGGAGGAGTCGATCCTGATCGGCACCCAGTGGGTGGTGTTCGAGCCGAACGACGAGGCGCTGTGGGCGCGGATCCGGCGCAACATCTCCGCGTTCCTCGTCACCGAGTGGCGGGACGGCGCCCTGTTCGGGGCCAGCCCCGAGGAGGCGTTCTACGTCAAGTGCGACGCCGAGACCAACCCGGCCGAGTCGGTCGACCTCGGCCGCGTGGTCTGCGAGATCGGCATCGCGCCGGTGAAGCCCGCCGAGTTCGTGGTCTTCCGCCTGGCGCAGATCTCCGGCGGCGGCGAACTCGAAGAGTAACCCCCACTCTCCCAACGGAAAGAGCGAACGATGACCTTCGACGGTGGCGACGCCGTAGCGGCACATAACTTCGGCCTGCAGATCGACGGCGTGATGGTCGAGTACCTGCAGTCCGTCACCGGCCTGTCGCAGAAGCAGGACGTCATCGAGTTCAAGCAGAACTCGGCGCAGGGCAAGCCCGTCACGAAGAAGATGCCGGGCGTCGCGCAGGCGGGCGAATGCAGCGTCACGCGCGGCATGACGCAGAGCAAGGCGTTCAACGACTGGATCAACGCGTCGCTCAAGGGCGACATGGGCAGCGCCCGCAAGAACGCCTCCATCATCCTGATGGACTACCAGAACAGCCCGGTGAAGCGGTACCACATGCGCAACGCCTGGTGCAGCGGCATCGAGGCCAGCAACCCGGAGGCGGGCGGCACCTCGGCCCTCACCGAGCAGGTCACCATCACCTTCGAAGAACTGACCATCGAGTAATGCGCCGTTCCGCCCCCGCCGCCGAACCGTCCGGGCCGATGCGGACCGAGTTCGAGTTCGAACTCCCGCGCGGCTACGTCGACGAGTCCGGGACCGTGCACAGGCGCGGCGCGATGCGGCTGGCCACGGCCAAGGACGAACTCGTCCCCCTGCAGGACGTCCGGGTGCGGGAGAACCCCCCGTACCTCTCGGTCGTCCTGCTGGGACGGGTCGTCACCCGCCTGGGCGACCTCCCGGCCGTCCACGACGGCGTCGTGGAGAACCTGTTCGCGTCCGACCTGGCGTTCCTGCAGGACTTCTACCGCCAGATCAACGCCGAGGGGCACACCCGCGCCGCCGTGGCGTGCCCCGCGTGCGCGGAGACCTTCGAGGTCGACCTCGCGGGGAGCCGCCTGGGGGAATCGTGACGTACGCACCCGACCGGCTCCGCGAGGAGATCGCGTACATCGCCTTCCACTTCCACTGGAGCCGCGAGGAGATCCTGGACCTGGAGCACCCCGACCGCCGCCGCTACGTCCGGGAGATCGCTTCCCTGGTGACCCGGGCGGGTACCTGATGCCCTGGAACCCCTTCCGCCGCCCGGCCCGCCCGGCCCCGGCCCCGGTCCCGGTCCCGGCCTCCGAGCCGGCGGCCCCGTCCCGGCCCGCCTGGACGACCCTGCCCCCGCCCACGCAGGTGCTCCTGCGCCCGATCAGCGACCCGGCCTTCGGCCCGACCCTCCCGACCTGGCAGAACCCGGTCCTGACCCGCGAACCGACCCGCCTGCTGCGCGCCGCCCCGCCGTCCTCCCTGACCGGCGGCCTGGGCACCGCACCCCGGCCCCTCGCCCGCCAGAGCGCGGACGTCCCCATGCCCGTCCAGGCCCCCGCACCTCCCGAGCCGCCCCCGTCTCGCACCCCTTTGACGAGTGCCCCACCCCAGCCCAAGCCCCTCCGCCACCTGACCCCCCACCGCCCCACCCCACCCGCCGCAGAGCGCACGAGCGCCCTGACCCACGCGCCCACCCCCACTACGGCGCGCGCATCTTCGAACCCTGCGGACGCTTCCGCGCGACAGGCAGGTTTGCCGACCCAACGGGCCACACCCGTAGGACGTGGGCCCGCGCCGACCGATCCACCGAGGCCCGTCCAGCGCACGACTGCGTCCTCGGCGAGCCCCGCCTCCAGCGCACGCTCCGAGCCACACGTGGCAAAAGCACAGAACAGACGCGCGAGCGGACCGACCACGCCCGCCCCAAAGACCGAGACACCGCCCCCCGCGCCCACACTCCCGAACGCAGAACAACCCAAGCCCGTACAGCGCGCCGACGCACCCGCAACTCCCTCACACGGAAGTACCGCACCAGGCCCGCGCGCCGACGCGTCCGCGACTCGCGCACACGGAAGTACCGCGTCAGGCCCGCGCGCGACGGGTGCGCCGGTCGCTGGACGGGCCGAGAGCGTGGACGGCCTGAGCGCGTCCACGCTGAACGCCGAGGCGGCACGACGTGAGGCTGCACGGCAAGCCACGCCCGTCCAGCGCGCCGCGCACCCCGCGCGCGGTGCGAACGCATCGTCGCCGCAGGCGGCTGCACCGACCCAACCCGCAGCCCAGGAACGGGCGACCAAGCCGCCCATGCCCGTCCAGCCCGCTGCCCACGGAGGGCGCGGGGCTGCGGCGGCCGACCCGGCCGTGCCCGGTCGGCGGGTGCCAGCGGCCCCGGCTCCCGCGTCCGGCGCGCACCCCGAGCCGCGCGTGGCGGACGCGCCGGTCACCGGGCAGGGCGAGCGTGTCGGTGGGGCGAGCGCGCCCACGTGGAATGACGGCGCAGCCCCGGCTGCGCTTCCGGCTTCCGTGCCCGGGAGTCCTGCGTCCGGTGCGCGCTCCGAGTCGCGTGCGCCGGTCGCGGGACAGGGCGGGCGTGTGAGCGGGGCGGGTGCGTCCACGCCAATGGCCGAGGCACCGCCACGTGTAACTGCGATGCCGATCGCGGGGCAAGGCGTGCCCGTCGAGCCCGCTGCGGCGGGTGGTGGCTCGAACGCTTCCGGGCGGCGGGTTGACGTGCCCGTCCAGCGCGCGGCCGCGTCCGCCGCGTCCGGGCAGGGAACTCCCGCGTCCGGTGTGAGTTTCGAGCCGCGCCCCGCAGTGGCGCCGGGGGCTGGACGTGCCGAGCATGTGAGCGAGCCGGGCGCGTCCACGCCGACTGCGGGGGCGACGCCACGTGCGGCCACGGCCCCGGGGGCGGCGCCCGTTCAGCCCGCAGCGGGTGCCGGTGTAGACGCTTCGGGGCGGCAGGTGGGTTTGCCGATCCAACCCACTACCCGCGTGAGGCGTGGACCTGCGGTGACGGAGCCGTCCGCACCCGTCCAGCGTGCGACTGTGCCGTCGGTGGGTCCTGCGTCCGGTGCGCGCTCCGTGTCGGGCGTGGCAGGTGCGCCGGGTGACGAGCGGGGGCGTGTGGGTGGGGCAGGCGCGGCCGGGCCACAGGACGGGGCAGCGTCGCGTGCTGGTGCAGCGCTGGCCGCGGGGCAAGCCGCGCCGGTCCAGCCTGCTGCGGAGGCTTCGGGGTGGCGGGTGGGTTTGCCGATCCAACCCACTACCCGCGTGAGGGGTGGGCCTGGGGTGGGCGAGTCGTCTGCGCCAGTGCAGCGTGCGGCGGCGGCCTCGGATCCCGTGTCTGTGGTGCGCGCGGCAGGGGCGCCGGTCGCTGGACGTGCCGAGCGGGTGCTTCCAAGCGCGTCCGCGCCAGGGGCCGGGGCAGCGCCGCGTGCGGGTGCGACTTCGGGGGCGGGGCGAGCCACCCCCGTCCCGCCTGCTGTGGGGGGCGGGGCTTCAGATGGTGTGGACGTTTCGGGGCGGCAGGTGAGTTCGCCCGTCCAACCCGCTGCCCGCGGAGCACACGGGATTGCGGCGGCCGGCCCGGCCGTGCTCGGTCGGCGTGTGGTGGCGGCCTCGGCTCCCGCGTCCGGTGCGGGCGGGGCCGGGGTGTCCGCGCCGCAGGGCGGGGGCGCGCCGCGTACGGGGCAGAGTGCGTCCGTTCAGCGTGCTGCGGAACCCGGCTCGGGTGGGGTGGACGCGGGGGTGGCGCGAGTGGGTCCGCCGATCCAACCGGTCACCCGCCGGAGGCGCGACGTTGCGGGGCCGGCGGGGCGTGCCGGGCGGACGGGCGGGGACGTTCAGCGCGCGGCTGTGTCCGCGGGGCCCGTGCCGGGGAGGCCCGCGTCCGGTGCGCTCTCCGGGCCACGTGCGGCAGGGGTGCCGGTCGCCGGGCATGTGCCCGCGCCGGGTACGCCCACGTCGAAGGCCGAGGCTCAGCCGGGTGGGGGGCCGGGTTTGCCGGTTCGACCCGCGGCGCGGGGAGGGCGGGAGGGTGCGGTGACCGGCTCGGCCGTGCCTGTGCAGCGGGCGGCCGCGTCCGGGCGGGCTGCGGCGGCCGGGGCGGTCGTGGGGGGACAGCGGGGCGCCGCGCCGGGGCGGGGCAGGGCGGAGAAGCGGCGGGTGGCGGTTGTGGATCAGCAGCGGAGTGATGGGGAGCTCGATGAGCTGGCGCGGCGGCTGGTGGAGCCGCTGGCGCGGCTGCTGCGGGCGGAGTTGCGGATGGACCGGGAGCGGGTCGGGCGGCTGAGGGATCGGCGCCGGTGAGAGGAGTTTGCAGATGACCACCACCAAGGACCCGGCGTCGTCGCTGTTCTTCCGGTTGACGGTTTCGGGGGTGAGCTTCGGTGCGTTCAACGGGTGCGACGGGCTGGCGGCGCAGGTCGATGTGGAGCAGTTCGAGGAGGGCGGCAACAACGGGTTCGTGTGGCAGCTGCCGACGCGGGTGCGGCATTCGAACGTGCGGTTGACGCGGCCGGTGACGGCCGACACGGCGAAGGTGGCGACCTGGATCTCGTCCGTGGCCACCGGGATCGAGCGGGCCGACGTGCAGATCGACGTGCTGCGCGCGGACGGTTCGCTGATCGCCAGCTGGGGGCTGCGGGAGGCGATCCCCGTCAACTGGACGGGGCCGACGCTCGACCCCGAGCAGGCGACGGTGGCGACCGAGGTACTGGAGATCGCGCATCACGGGTTCACCGCGTCTGGGGGTGCGTGATGGCGCCGAAGACGATGCACGGACGGGTCGGGGCCACGCTGAACGTGCACTTCCCGCCGTCGGGCGACTCGGTCCAGCCGGGCGGGCTGAAGAAGCGGATCAAGCTGCAGTTCAACCCGAACTCCCTCGACCTGTCCGGTTCGTCGACCTGGAAGTACACGCCGACGCCGGCCGAGCGGGCGGGCGGGAAGCAGGAGTTCACCGGGCCCAACCCGCGCAGCCTGAACCTGGAGATCTTCCTCGACTGCTCGGACGAGCCCGGCTCCAACGACGTGCGCGAGGCGGTGGACGCGCTGTTCCAGTGCCTGGAGGTGGAGCCGTCCAGCCGTCCGCTGCGGTCGTCGCCGCCCTGGGTGCGGTTCGAGTGGGGGACGTTCCGGACGGTCGGCTTCGTCGCGTACATGCGGGACGTCAGCGCGTCCTACACGCTGTTCGCGTCCAACGGGGAGCCGATCCGGGCGACGTGCCGGCTGGGCTTGGAGGAGATCCCGCAGCAGACGCCGGGGCAGAACCCGACGTCGGGCGCGCTGACGGCGCGGCGCGTGCACCGGGTGGTGGCGGGGGATTCGCTGCAGGCGCTGGCGTGGCGCGAGTACGGCGACGCGACCGCGTGGCGGCCGATCGCCGAGCTGAACGGCATCGACGACCCGATGCGGCTCCGGCCGGGGCGGGAGCTGCTGCTCCCCGCCCCCGAAGAGATCGACGCGTAGGGGGCGGGATGTCCGCGGGGACTCATACGAACCTGGTCGGGGTGAAGGTGGACGGCCGTCCGCTGCCCCCGACCGTCAAGCCGCTGCTCGTCGAGGCGTGGGTGGACACCAGCGTGAACGTGCCCGCCGCGTTCCAGCTGACGTTCCGCGACCCGCACCGGCGGGTGGTGCCGCTGCTGAACGCGCGGATCGGCGCCGAGGTCGAGCTGCGCGCGTACGCGGCCGGACGCGACGGCGGCAAGCCGATCTTCACCGGCGAGGTCACCGCGCTGGAGGCCGACTTCGACGCCACCGGCAAGTACACGGTGCTGCGCGGCCACGACCCGTCGCACCGGCTGCTGCGCAACCGGCGGGTCGCCGGGTACGTCAACCAGACCGCGTCCGACATCGCGCGCAAGCTCGCGGCGCGGAACGGCCTCAAGGTCGGGCGGATCGACTCGACCAAGGTCGTGTACGAGCAGATCTCCCAGGCGAACGTCACCGACTGGGAGTTCCTGGCGCGGCTGGCCCGCGAGAACGACGTCGAGATGTACTGCGACGACGAGGGGAAGTTCCGGTTCGTCGAGCCGAAGCCCGCGTCGGGCGCACCCGGGGCCGGGACGAAGGCGGCGCAGAACCACTACGTCCTGGAGTTCGGCGTCAACCTGCTGCGCTGCCGCACCGGGATCACGGCGTCCGACCAGGTGCAGGAGGCGTCCGCGCGCGGCTGGGACATGACCGCCAAGCGGACGCTGACGGCCCGGAAGTCGGCCGCGCGCAGCCCGGAACTGGCGATCGGGTCGACGCCGGGGCAGGCCGCGTCGGCGTTCGGGAAGGCCACGCTGACCGAGACCGAGATCCCCTACGACAGCCAGCGGGAGGTGACGGGCGCCGCCGACGGGCTGGCGGCGGACGTGAGTTCGGCGTTCGCCGAGCTGGAGGCGCTGGTGCGCGGCGACCCCAGGCTGCGGCCCGGCCTGCCGGTGGCGCTGAACGGGATCGGCCGGCCGTTCGAGGGCAAGTACACCGTCACCGCCGTCCGGCACATGTTCTCCGGCGGCGAGCGGTACGAGTGCCTGGTCACGGTGAGCGGCGAGCAGCACCGGTCGCTGTTCGGGCTGGCGTCCGGCGGCGGCTCGACGGCGCCCGCGCCGCGGCTGCCCGGCGTGGCGATCGCGCTCGTCACCGACGTCAAGGACCCGCGCCGCCTCGGCCGGGTGAAGCTCCGGTTCCCCTGGCTGGACGAGGAGTACGTCAGCGACTGGACGCGCGTCATGCAGTTCGGCGGCCGGCGCGGCGGAAGCCTGATCATGCCCGAGGTGAACGACGAGGTGCTCGTCGCGTTCGACCGGGGCGCGCTCGACCACCCGTACGTGATCGGCGGCCTCTACAACGGCATCGACCGGCTGCCCGCCTACCAGCGGATGCCGGTGGTGGGCGCCGGCGGCAAGATCAACTGGCGGGCGCTGGCGTCCCGCACCGGGAACCGGCTGGAGCTGCGGGACGCGCCCGGCCGCAAGGGCGTCACGCTCGCCACCGGCGACGACCGGATGACGATCGAGATGAACCAGACCGGCACCCGGCTCTCGGTCGACAGCAAGGGCATCGTCACCATCACCGGCGCGACGGCGGTGCAGGTGCGGGCCGGGACGAACCTGGCGCTGAACGCGGGCGGCGCCGTCAGCATCAGCGCGGGCGGCTCCGTGAACATCAGCGCGGGCGGCGCGGTCAACACCAGCGCCGCCGGCGTGCTCAACCTCAGCGCCGGCGGCGTGCTGACGGCCAAGGCGGCCGGCGCGGTCACCGTCGCGGGCGTCAGCGTCGCGCTGACCGGCATCACCACGACCAACGGCAGACCGTTCTAGGAGAGGGCTATGGGGGAGCAGTTCACCGGCTCCGGCTGGGGCTTCCCGATGCGGGTCAACGCGTCGGGCGGGATCGCCCTGGTCTCCGGGGAGAACGAGATCGAGGAGGCGATGCGGCTCGTGCTGGCGACCGCGCCGGGCGAGCGGCCCTACCGGCCCGAGTTCGGCTGCGCCGTGCACGACCTGGTGTTCGCGCCGGTCAACGACGAGACGATCGGGCGGATCGGCTACGAGGTGCGGGCCAGCCTGGACCGGTGGGAGCCCCGCGTGGAGGTGCACGACGTGGCGGTCACGGCGGTGCCGGGCACGCGCGGGCTGCTGCACATCGACGTCCGGTACGAGATCCTCGGCACCAACAACCCCCGCAACCTGGTCTTCCCGTTCTACGTCATCCCCGAGGGCGAGGACGGGGCCGGCGACGCCGCCGCCGCGGGCCACGCGGAAGGGGCCGCCTGATGGCACTGCCCTCGCCCAACCTCGACGACCGGCGCTTCCAGCAGTTCGTCGACGACGCCAAGCGCTACGTCCAGCGGCGCTGCCCGGAGTGGACGGACCACAACGTGTCCGACCCGGGCGTGACGCTGATCGAGGCCGTCGCGCACATGGCGGACCAGCTGGTCTACCGGCTCAACCGGGTCCCCGACCGCAGCTACCTGGCGTTCCTCGACCTGCTCGACTTCACCCTGCTGCCGCCGTCCACGGCCCGCGCGGCGGTCACGTTCTGGCTGTCGGCGGCGCAGGACGAGCGGGTGGTGCTGCCCGCCGCGACGGAGGTCGCGACCCGCCGCACCGAGCACGAGGAGGCGGTGGTCTTCACCACCGAGCACGAGCTGGTGATCCCGCCGTGCGCGCTGGAGCGCCTCACCGTCCAGCCGGAGGGCCGCGCGCCCGCCGACCACACCTCCGACGTCCTGGACGGCACGGACGTCGCCTGCTTCACCGAATCCCCGCGGCCCGGCGACACGCTGCTGTTCGGCCTGTCGGCGGCGGTCCCGTCGTGCGCGGTCGCCCTCGACCTGGACAGCCGGGTGGACGGCGTCGGCGTCGACCCCCGGCAGCCGCCGCTGCGCTGGGAGGCGTGGACGCCGGACGGCTGGCGCGCCTGCGCGGTCGAGTCGGACGGGACGGGCGGCCTCAACCGGCCGGGCGAGGTCGTGCTGCACGTCCCGTCCGGGCACGCCCGGTCGCGGGTCGGCGCGCACGAGGCCGCCTGGCTGCGCTGCGTGGTGACGGAGGCCGCCCCCGGGCAGCCGTTCTACTCGGTGTCGCCGACCGTCCGCGCGGTGGAGGCGTACACGATCGGCGGGACGACCGGCGCCGTGCACGCCGAGGCGGTGCACGACGAGGCGCTCGGCGAGTCCGAGGGCGTCCCCGGCCAGCGCTTCGCCACCGCGCACGCGCCGATCGTCGCGGGCGACCCGGCGCTGCTCCTGGAGTCGTCGGACGGCGAGGGCTGGGAGCGCTGGGAGCCCGTCGAGCACTTCGCCGCGTCCGGCCCGGACGACCGGCACTTCCGCCTCGACGCCGCCACCGGCGACGTCGCGTTCGGCCCGGCGGTGCGGTCCCCGGACGGCGGGATCAGGCAGTACGGGGCCGTCCCGCCGAAGGGCGCGCTGCTGCGCGCGGTCCGCTACCGGACGGGCGGTGGCCGCGCCGGGAACGTGGCGCGCGGTGCGCTGAGCGTGCTGCGCAGCTCCGTCCCGTACGTGTCCCGGGTCGAGAACCGGGACGCGGCGGTCGGCGGCGTCGACGGCGAGACCCTGGAGGAGGCCAAGCGGCGCGCGCCGATCGCGCTGCGCGCCCAGGACCGCGCCGTCACCGCCCGCGACTACGAGGAGCTGGCCCGCCGCGCCGCGCCGGAGACCGCCCGCATCCGCTGCCTGCCGGTGGACGAGGCGGGGCCGGGCGCGGTCCGCGTGCTGGTCGTGCCGCAGGCCGCGGCGGACCCGGCCGGGCGGCTCCGCTTCGAGCAGCTCGTGCCCGGCGACGACCTGCTGCGGCGCGTCACCCGCTACCTGGACGACCGGCGCCCGCTCGGCGTCCGGCTGGCCGTCGGCCCGCCGTTCTACCAGGGCGTCACGGTCGTCGCGACGGTGCACTGCTTCGCCGCCGCGAACGCCGAGGCGGTGCGCGGCGCCGCGCTGGACGCGCTGCACGGCTACGTCGACCCGCTCGCCGGCGGCGGCGAGGGGCGCGGCTGGCCGTTCGGGCGGCCGCTCCAGGCGGGCGAGATCTTCGCGGTGCTGCAGCGCGTCCCGGGCGTCGAGCTGGTGGACGAGGTCCGGCTGCACGCCGCCGACCCGCTGACCGGCAAGCGCGGCGACGCCGTCGACCGCATCGACCTGTCCCCGGCCGCGCTGTTCTTCTCCTACGACCACAAGGTCCGCGTCCTGGGCGGCGCCGAATGACCGGGCGGGCGCGGTGAGGGGGGCGGTCGACGGGCTGCGCGGGCCCGATCCGCTCGGCGGGCTGCTCCCCGCCATCTACGCCGAGGACGAGTTCGCGCAGCGCTTCGTCGCCGGGCTCGACGACCTGCTCGGCCCGTTCGCCGGGACGCTCGACTCGGTGGAGGCGTACTTCAGCCCGGCCCTCGCCCCGGCCGACTTCGTCGGGTGGCTGGCCGGCTGGGTCGGCGCGGAGCTGCGCGGCGACGAGCCGGAGCAGCGGGCCCGGACGACGGTGGCGTCCGCCGCCGCGCTGCACCGGCTGCGCGGCACCCGGCGCGGGCTGGCCGCCGCCGTCCGGCTCGCGTTCGGCGTCGAACCTGAGATCATCGAGAGTGGCGGCGCGGCGTGGTCGGAGCGGCCGCTGGGCGTGTTCCCGGGCGAACCGGAACCGCGCCTGGAGGTGTTCCTGCGAGTGCCCGACCCCTCGGCCGTGGACATGCGGCGGCTCGACGACGTGGTCGCCGCCGCGCGTCCCGCGCATCTGCCCTACACCCTGCGGATCCTTCCCCTGGAAGAAGGTTCATGAGCGCAACCGAGACCTGCGACGACTGCGGCGCGCACGGCCAGTCCGGCGCGTTCTGCGACGTGTGCGGCGCGGTGCTGGACTGGCGCGACCGCACACCGGCGCCCGGCCCGTCCCTGCACCCGCACGGCGCCGAGGCGACCACCGAGCCGCTCCCGGACGCCACCCCGCCCGCCGGCCGGACCGCTCCGGCGGTGGACGCCGCCGACCCGCCCGCGCCTCCCACTGCCGCGGCCGGCACGGGTGCTTCCGGCACGGGCCCGGTCGGCACGGGCGCGGCCGGGACGACGCTGCCGTCCGAGGACGAGGAGCGGGCGCGGCGGCTGCTCGTCCCCGTGCCTACGCGGGAGCGCTCCCACGAGGTGCCGCCCGCCGTGACGCCGGTGCTGCCGGGACGTCCCGAGGAGGCGCGCCCGCAGGTCAGGACGGTCACCGAGCCCGAGCCCCTGGACCTCGCCGGCGGCGTCGTCTGCCCGTGGTGCGACACCGCCAACCCCCGCGGCCGGCGCTTCTGCCGCCAGTGCGCGATGAGCCTCGCCGAGCTGGACCGCGCCGGGTCGCGCGCCAAGCGGCCCTGGTGGAAGTTCTACGAGGAGCCCGACCGGGAGCAGCCGTGGGCGGGCGACCGGCCCCGGCTGCGGCGCGGGATGTCCCGGCTCGTCGTCGTGATCCCGGTCGCCCTGCTGACGCTCGGGCTGGGCGTGTTCTCGGTGGCGAACGCCGGCACGGCCGTGAACGGGGTGATCGACCACTTCGCCAAGCGGGTGTCGGTCTCGCCGAGCCAGGCCAAGGCGTCGCACTCCCAGCCGGGCAACGGCCCCGACAAGGCGTTCGACGGGTTCGCCGACTCCTACTGGGGCGTCGGCTACAGCGGCGCCGCCCACGGCCAGTGGATCGAGGCGGGCTTCGCCCAGCCGCGCCGCCTGCTCAACGTCGTCATCACGCCGGGGATCTCGCGGCGGCTGGACACCCAGCGCACGCAGGGCCGTCCGCAGACTCTGGAGGCGACCGTCTTCTCGTCCGACGGTAAGAGCCGCACGCGGGAACTCCAGTTCGACGACGCCGTCGGGCCGCAGAAGTTCAAGCTGCGCGGCGAGGACGTCGTGCGGGTGCGGTTCACGATCCGCGCGTCCTACGGCACCGTCCGCAAGGACCAGCAGGTCGCCATCGCCGAGATCGAGTTCTTCGGCCGCTCCGTCGCCCGCACCCTGTGAACCGCCAACCCGAAGGTCGAGAATTGGTCTATATGTGGTCATTCTGGGGCAGTGAATTCGTGGTCCACGCGGCCGTCCAGCTCTCCCGGGCCCGGTAGTGGACGCCCCGGGTGAGGCGGCCGGGCCCGTCGACCGGTGGGCGCGCCGGATCGGCGCCGGCCCCGGCGGACCCCTGGACGCGGCCGCCGCGGGCGGCGCGATGTCGCCGGCCGCGCCGCCGGCCGCGCCGCGGCTGAGCCTGCTCGGCCCGCCGGAGGTCTGGCGGGACCGGGCCGTCCTGCCGCTGGGGCCGCCCCTCCAGCAGGCGATGCTGGTGGTGCTCGCGCTCTCCCGGGGCGCGTCCGCCGGCTCGGCGGAGCTGATCGACGGGATGTGGGGGCGGGACCATCCGCCCACCGCCGCCCGCGCCCTGCGCAACTACGCCAACCGGCTCCGCAATCTGCTGGAGCCGGGCCGCGGCGCGCGCGTCCCGTCCCGGCTGCTGCACACGGCGGGCGACGGCTACCGCCTCGAACTCGAGCCGGTCCGGGTGGACGTCGTCGAGTTCGAGGACCTGGTCGCGCTCGCCGACAAGCGCCGCCGCGAACGCGACGGCGCCGCCGCCCGCGCGGTCCTGGACCGGGCCCTCGGGCTGTGGCGGGGCGCGCCCCTCGCGGGCGTCCCCGGCCCGTTCGCCGAGCGGCAGCGGGCCCGGCTGACCGATCTGCGCGCGGACGCGCTGGCGCAGCGGTCCGCGCTGGACATCGAACTGGGCGACCACGCGTGCGCCATCGACGGGCTGACCGAGCTGGTTGCCGAGCGCCCGCTGTGGGAGCGGCCGCGGGCCCTGCTGATGCGCGCCTTACACGCCACCGGCCGGACCGCCGACGCGCTCGACCTGTACACCCGGACGCGCGGCCTGCTGGCCGAGGAGCTCGGCACCGACCCCGGCACCGAGATCGTCCGGACCCACCTGGAGATCCTCCGCAACCCGGCGGAGCCCGCCCGCCCCGCCCCCGCCCCGGTGCCCGCGCAGCTGCCCGGCTCCGTCGCCGACTTCACCGGACGGGCCGCCGAGGTGCGCCAGGTGATCGAGATCCTCTCCGCCGGGAACCCGACCGCCGTCCGCGTCGCCGCCGTGTCCGGCCTCGCGGGCGTCGGCAAGACGGCGCTCGCCCTGCACGCCGCCCACGCGGTGCGGAGCCGGTTCCCCGACGGGCAGCTCTACGCGGACCTGCGCGGGACGGGAACCGACCCGGCCGACCCCGGCACCGTCCTCGCCGGTTTCCTGGAGGCCCTGGGCGTGACGGCCGTCCCGCGCGCGCTGGAGGAACGCGCCGCGCTCTACCGCACGACGCTCGCGTCCCGCCGCGTGCTCGTCCTGCTCGACGACGCCGACGACCTCGCGCAGGTGCTCCCACTGCTGCCCGGCGAGCCCGGCTGCGCGGTGCTGGTCACCGGCCGGCGGGTGCTCGCCGGGCTGCCGGGACCGGGCGCCCTGCACCTGCCGGTGCTGACCCCGGACGAGGCCGTGTCGATGCTGGCCCGGATCTGCGGGCGCCCGGCGACCGAACGCGACCCGCGGTCGGCGCGGCGGCTGGTGGCGGCCTGCGGGCACCTGCCGCTGGCGGTGCGCGTCGCGGCGACGCGGCTGCGCAGCCGTCCCGCCTGGACGCTGCGCGACCTCGCCGACCGGCTCGCCGCCGGGCACCGCCGCCTCGACTGGCTCAGCCTGGGCGACGTCGGCGTGGCCGAGGCGCTGGAGCCGAGCCACGACCGCCTCACCGCCGCGCAGGCGCGCGGACTCCGGCTGCTGGCCGTCCCGGACACCGCCGACTTCGGCCTCCCGGCCGCCGCCGCGCTCCTGGACCTGCCCGAGTGCCGGGCCGAGGAGCTGTGCGAGTCGCTCGCCGACGCCGCACTGCTGGAGACGGGCCGCGCCGGCCGCTACCGGCTGCACGACCTGGTCCGGCTGTTCGCCCGCGCGAAGCTGGCCGGCCGCCCGGACGCCGCCGCCGAGCGCGACGCGGCGCTCGCCCGGCTGGTCGGCCACCAGACCGCCGTCGCCGCCGAGGCCCGCCGGCTGCTCAGCCCCGGCGACGCCCTCCCCGGCCGCTTCTCCGGCGGGACGGCCTCACCCGTCCCGCTGGGCTCCGCCGCGGCGGCCCGCGCCTGGCTGGCCGCCGAGCGGCCCGGCCTGTTCGCGGTGATCCGCCAGGCCGGCTCCGAAGCCGCCGTCCGGCTGCTGCTCCTGCTCAGCGACGCCGTCCATCTGCCGGGGCCGTACCAGGAGGAGGCGGCCGAGGTGGCGCGCCTGATGCTGGTGGACGACCTGGACGAACCGACCCGGCTGCGCGCCCGCGCCCTCCTCGGCGGCCCGCTGCTGACGAGCTTCCAGACGGCCGAGAACTGACCGTCGAGAACCGACGGGTCAGATGTTCGGGCCGTAGGCGGTGCACTGCGGCGTGAACCCGGGCTCGCCGGGGCCGAGGGCGTTGAGGACGATCTGCGCGACCGGCCCGTCGAACCACAGCCCGGAGTGGCCCACCGGGTCGTCCGGGCACAGGTCCTGCAGCAGGATGTTCGTGGAGTCGCCGCCGTGCAGGAAGGAGTTCGTCAGCGGGGTGACCGTGGTGTCGTGCGCCGTCGCGATCGTCAGGTAGCGGACGCCGGGCACCGTGTCCCCGTCGGCGAACAGCGCGTTCTGGAAGTCGGAGCCGTCCTCCTGCTGCGGGTACGCGGGCGCCCCGACGAAGCGGAACGCGTCGTTCACCAGCCCGAGCACCTGCAGCGATCGGGCGAGGTTCACCAGGCCGCCCATGGTGGTCCCGTGGTTGGTCGGCGCGAGCCCGATCATGGTGCGCACCTTCGCGGCGCCTCCGAGCCGCTTGATGTAGTAGTTCGGCATCATCCCGCCCTGGGAGTTGCCGATCACGTCGACCCGTCCGGCGCCGGTCGCGGTCAGGACCCTGTCGACGAACGCGCCCATCGTGCGCGCCGACTCCGCGACGTCGCCGAGCCCGTAGACGCGCCCCAGGCTGGCGGACGTCTCGCCGTAGTTGAACGCGTAGACGCAGTACCCGGCGTTGGCCAGGACCGGCGCGAGCCGCGCCCCCGAGAACCCGAGGTTGGACGTCGTGCCGTGCACGAGCACCACCGGAACCGGATGCTCGCCGGACGGCCGGCAGGTCCAGACGTTCGCCCCGGCGACCGCGTCTGGGCTGAAGAGGTAGTTGCCGACCGCCGTCCAGAGGTCGCCCACGGGATAGGTCGTCTTCGCCGAAGCGGGTGTCGCGGCCGCCCCCGTGCAGAGGACCGCGCATGCCGCCATCACGGTCGCGGCGAGGCCGCGCCAGAACCGGTGTCCCGTCATATAGACAACGGTATCTATCTAAGCCTGGCCGGACCATGGCCGCGATGACAACGAACCCGGCCCGTTTTCGTACTCGGCGACGAACCCCGCCACGCGTCAGCGGCCGGACGTGCGGTGGGCGAGCGCCGCGGCCTGCCCCCGGCTGCGGCAGCCGGTCTTGGTGAGCAGCCGGCTGACGTGCGACTTCACGGTGTGCTCGGACAGGACGAGGCGCCGCGCGATCTCCGCGTTGCTGAGTCCGTCGCCGATGAGGTGCAGCACGTCCCGCTCGCGCGGGGTGAGCGCACCGACGCGCGCCAGGTCGGCGGGAGCCGGACGGGAGCCGCGGCGATGGGCGACGTAGCCGTCGATGACGCGGCGGGCGACCCCGGGACTGAGCGCGCCGTCACCGGAGGCGGCGGCGCGCACGGCGGCCAGCAGCTCCTCGTAGGAACTGCTCTTCAGCAGGAAGCCGGCGGCACCGGTGCTGAGCGCCTCGTCGATGTACTCGTCCAGGTCGAAGGTGGTGAGCATCAGCACCCGGGTGCGTCCGAGCCGGCCCTGCCGCGCGAGCCGTTCGAGGACCCACAGGCCGTCGCCGCCGGGCATGCGCACGTCCAGGAGCAGCACGTCGGGGGCGATCGCCGTCGCCAGCCGGAGCGCTTCGCCGCCGTCCCCGGCGGTGCCGACGACCTCGATGTCGTCCTGGGTCTCGATGATGGCGCGGAGCCCGTCGCGGACGACGCGCTCGTCATCGGCGATCACGACGGTGACGCGGCGGTCAGCGGGCGGCATCGCGAGCGTCCAGCGGGATCGTGGCCGCGACCCGGAAGCCGCCCTCGGGGACGGCCCCGGCGTCGAGCCCGCCGCCGAGCGCGGCGAGGCGCTCTTGCAGGCCGGGCAGGCCGATCCCTGCTCCGGGGGACGGCGGGACGTCCGCCGCCGATGCCCCGCTGTCGACCTCGATGCGGACGTCCGGCCCGCCGGCGTCCACGCGGATCGCCACGTCGGCGCCGGGCGCGTGGCGGCGCGCGTTGGCGAGGGCCTCCTGGACGACGCGGTAGCCGGTGAGCTGGACGGTCCTCGGCAGCGCGGACACCTCGCCGGTGACGGTCAGGGTGGTCGGGTTCCCGGCGGTGCGGGCGGCGTCCACGAGCGCGGGAAGCCCGGCCAGCGTCGGTGCGGGGGCGCGCGGCGCGGCGGCCGTGCCCCCGTCGCGCAGGACCCGCAGCAGCTCGCGCAGCTCGCCGCCGGCCTGCCGGCCCGCCGCCGCCAGCGCGTCGACGCGGTCGCGCGCCCAGGGCGGCAGCTCGTCCGACCGGGCGCGGACGGTCTCGGCGTGCACGACCAGCAGTGTCAGCGAATGCGCGACGACGTCGTGCATGTCGCGGGCGATGCGCACGCGTTCGGCGGCGGCGGCCCGTTCGGCGAGCAGGTGCTGCTCGCGGCGCGCGTCGGCCGCGCGCCGCTCGGCGGCGGCGAGCAGGCCGCGGTGGCCGCGGGCGGCGACGCCCAGCGCCCACGCGACCGGGAGCGCGGCGACGTAGGCGACCACGTCGGAGCCGCCGCGCCAGTCCTCGGGCGCGGTGAGGTGGTTGGCGGCGAGGCCCGCGGCGACGAGGGCGGCCCCCAGGACCAGGGCGGCCGCCGACCGGCGCGGCGCGGCGTACGCCCCGGCCGCGTACAGCGCGAACGCCACCGGCAGGACGGTCAGCCCGCTCAGCTTGGTCTCCGCGGACGCGGCGGCGACCTCCACCCCGGCGAGGACGGCGAGCAGCACACCGAACGCGATGAGCGGCCGGTGCCGCCGCAGCGCGAGGCAGCCGACCGCGACGCCGCTGTAACCGGCCAGCGCCGCCCAGGCCGCCGCCGAGGTGTCGGTGGTCACCTGGTCGATCAACGCGGGCACGACGGCCGCGGTCCCGAGCGCCGCCTCGCCCACCGCATTCCCGACCCCCGCGGCCATTCTGAGGCCCACAGCCTTTCTGGGCGCTGCCGTTTTTCCGGGCGGCGTCGCCTTTCCGGGTGATGTGGTGTTCTGGCTGGTCATTGCCTTGATGCTAGATGTGGATGGAGTGGGTGACATCGCTCCTAAGAGCCAATCGGGCGGCGGGTCCGAATGGCTCTTGCGGGGTAGCCGGGGCCGGTCGGTGCGCTCGTTTCGGCGATGCGGCGGACGGGCGGGCGCGGCTGGACTGGACGGTATGGCCGAAACGAAACCCCAGAACTCCTCCCGTGCCCGTTCGGGACGACCTCCCGGCACCCGGCTCGGGCGGACGATCAGAGCCGCGAAATGGCCGGTGCTCCTCGGCTGGATCGCGCTCGCGGTCGTGGCCACGGCGTTCGCGTCGCGGCTGGGCGAGGTGCAGCGCGACGACTCCGCCGCCTACCTGCCCGGCGGGTTCGAGTCCAGCGTCGTCGCCCGGCTCGGCGAGCCCGATCCGGCCCGTCCGGACGCCGAGACCGCCATCGTCGTCCACCACCGCGCGGGCGGCGGGGCGCTGACCGCCGCCGACCGCGCCGCGATCGCGGCGGCCCGCACGGAGGTCGCCGGGCTCGGTGTGCCGGGCGCGGGAGCACCCGGGCCCGTGCAGACCTCCCCGGACGGCGCCGCCGCGCTGTTCAGCGTCGCCGTCCAGCCCCGGGAGGCCGGCGACGGCACCGTCGCCACGGCCGTGGAGCGGGTGCGCGCCGCCGTCGCGGACCCGGGCCCGGACGGGCTCCGCGCGCTCGTGACGGGGGAGGCCGCGCTCGACGCCGACAACGACGGCGGCGACGTGGACGGGCCGCTGCTCCTGACCAGCATGGCCATCGTCGCCGTCCTGCTCCTGCTGACCTACCGCAGCCCGGTGCTGTGGCTCGCGCCGCTGCTCGCCGCCGGCCTCGCGGTGATGGTCGCCCGGGGCGGCGCCTACGGCCTGGCCAGGGCGGGCCTGGCGGTCACCGACCTGTCGTCGGCCATCCTCATCGTGCTGGTGTTCGGGGCCGCGACCGACTACGCGCTGCTGCTGCTCAGCCGGTACCGCGAGGAGCTGGCCCGGCACGCCGACCGGCACGAGGCGCTGGCCGAGGCGCTGCGCCGCACGGCCCCCGCCATCGTCGCGAGCGCCGCGACCGTCGCCGCCGGGCTGCTCTGCCTGCTGGTCGCCGACCTCGCCGGGCTGCGCGGGCTCGGACCGGTGGCCGCGTCCGGGATCGCGGTCGCGCTGGCGGCGATGCTGACCCTGCTGCCGGCGCTGCTGGCCTGCGCGGGGCGGTGGCTGCTGTGGCCGCGCGTCCCGTCCCCCGGACGCGACCGCGGCGCCGGGCGGCACCGGCTGTGGGGCGCCGTCGCGGGCCTCGTCGGGCACCGGCCCCGGCTCGTGGCCGCGCTCGTCACCGGCGCGCTGGCCGCCGCCGCGCTCGGGCTGGCCGGCCTGCACGTCAGCGCCGACCCGGTCGACAAGGTGCCGCCGCGCAGCGAGTCCGTCACCGGCCGGCAGGTGCTCGCCGACCACTTCCCGGACGGCGCGTCCGATCCGCTGACCATCGTGCTGCCCGCCGGGGCCGGCCCCGCGACGGCGGCCGAGGCGGGACGGGCCGCGACGGCGACCGAGGGCGTGGCGGGGGCCGAGCAGGCGCCTCCGCTCGGCGGCCGCGGCACGCTGCGCGTCGAACTCGGCGTCCCGCCCTACGGGGACGAGGCCGCCGGCACCATCGACAGGCTCCGGCACCGGCTCGGCGACGTGGCGCCCGGCTCGCTCGTCGGCGGCATGCCGGCGATCCAGGCGGACTACCGGGACGCCGCGCTGCGCGACACCCTGCTGATCGTCCCGCTCGTCCTGCTGGCGATCGGGCTGATCCTCGGGCTGCTGCTCCGCTCGGCCGTCGCACCGCTGCTGCTGCTCGCGACCGTCGTCCTGTCCTTCGCCGCCTCGCTCGGGATCTCGGTGCTGCTGTTCACCCACGCGCTGGGCCACGGGGGCGTCGCCGCCGACCTGTTCGTCTACATCTTCGTGTTCCTCGTCGCGCTCGGCGTCGACTACAACATCTTCCTGATGGAGCGCATCCGCGAGGAACGCCGGCGCGCCGCGACGGCGGAGGCGGTGCGCCGCGGCCTGACCGCCACCGGCGGCGTCATCTCCGCCGCCGGGCTCGTCCTCGCGGGCACCTTCCTGGCCCTCACCCAGATCCCGGACGTGACCGTCGCCGAGGTGGGGCTCGCCGTCGCCGTCGGCGTCCTGGTCGACACGCTGCTCGTCCGGTCGCTGCAGGTCCCCGCCCTGGTCATCTGCCTGGACGACCGCACCTGGTGGCCGCACCGCTCCGCTCGCCGTCGATCGCCCTCGCATAGAGACTGACCGCGTCCGACCCCGCCGAGGCGTCACGACGGGACGTCCACCAGGACCTTGCCGACCGCACCGCTCTCCACCGCGCGGTGCGCGTCGGCGGTCCTGGCGAGCGGGAAGCGGACCAGCGGTAGGCCGTGCTCCTCGCCGACCGGCAGGGCGCCGTCGCGGACGGCGGCGGCGACGTCCTCGACGGCCGCGGCGCGCGCCTCCGGACCGGCCGTGTAGAGCACGAGGAACTGGAACCGGGTGTTCAGCACCATGTTCCGCACGACGTCCAGTTCGACGGGCTTGCCGCCGACGTTGGCGTAGGTGGAGATCGTGCCGCGCGGCCGGAGCACGGCCAGGTCCAGTGCGAGGTTCGCGCCGAGCGCCACCTCGGCGACGATGTCGACGCCGTCCGGGGCGGCCTCGCGGATCGCCGCCGCCGGGTCGCCCTCGCGGTAGCCGACCACGTGGTGCGCGCCGGCGGCGGTCGCGAGCCGGGCCTTCTCCGGGCCGCTGACCGTGCCGATCACGGTCGCGCCGGCCCAGCGGGCGAGCTGGATCACCGCGTGCCCGACCGCCCCGGCGCCGCCCGCGGCAAGCACCGTCCGGCCGGCGAGCGCGCCGGGCCGCAGGCGGCGCGGTCCGTCCTCGGCGACGGTGAGCGCGCGGTGCGCGGTGAGCGCGGGGACGCCGAGCGCGGCACCGGCGTCGAACCCGGCCTCGTCGGGCAGCGGAACGGCCTGCTCGGCGGGGATGGCGGTGAACTCGGCGGCGGTGCCGGTGGGGCGTCCGGCGGCGGCCATGAACAGCCAGACCCGCTCGCCGACCCGGCTCCCGTCGACCCCCGCGCCGATGGCGTCGATCACACCGGCCCCGTCGAGATGCGGGGTGACCTCGGGGAATCCGGCGGGGCCGCCCGAGCGTGCCTGCGCGTCGGCCGGATTGACACCCGACACCGCGACCCGGACCTCGCCGGGGCCGGGCGCGGGCGGGTCGCGATCGACGAGCCGGAGCACCTCGAGCCCGCCGCCGGCGCGGTGGATGATGGCCTTCATGATCCTCCTCCTAGCCGAGCGGGACTTCGCTGGACCGTGACTCGACGGCGTCCAGGGCGGCGAGGGTGGCGGCGTCGAAGGTGATCTCGCCGGCCGCCATGTTGGCCGCGAGGTGGACGGGGTCAGCGGTACCGGGGATGAGCAGCACGTTCGGGGCGTGGTGCAGCAGCCAGGCGAGACCGACCTGGGACGCGGTGACGCCCATCGACTCGGCGGCGGCGCGGACGGCCGGCTCCCCGGCGACCTTGGGCAGACCGGGGAAGGCCCCGCCGAGCGGGAAGAACGGCACCCAGGCGATGCCCTCGTCCGCGCACAGCCGCAGCATGTCCTCGTTGTCACGCGAGACGAGGCTGTAGGCGTTCTGCACGCAGGCGATGCCGGCCGGCAGGGCGCGGCGCAGGATGTCCGGCGTGACGCTGCTCAGCCCGATCGCGTCGATCTTCCCTTCGTCGCGCAGGTCGGTCAGCACCGCGAGCTGGTCGTCGACGTCCACGACCTGGTCGCCTTCGGGACGCATTCCGGGGCCGGTGTCGAGGCGGCGGAGGTTGACCACCGCGAGCCGGTCGGTGCCGAGACCGCGCAGGTTCTCCTCGACACCGGCCCGCAGCTGCTCGGGGCGCTGCGCGATCCGCAGCGGAACGCGCCCGCCCGGGTTCGGTTCGGCGCCGACCTTGGTGACGACCAGAACGCCGTCCTCGGGACGCAGCGCCTCGCGGATGACGGCGTTGGCGAAGCCGAAGCCGTAGAACTCGGCGGTGTCGACATGGTTCACGCCCAGCTCGACCGCGCGGCGCAGCAGCGCGACGGCGTCGTCGCGGCGGTCCCGCAGGCGTTCGAGCTGGGCCGCGCCGTAGCCGACCCGGGCCACGGTACGTCCGGCGAACACGGCCGTCGGGGTGCTCATGGGCGGGCCTCCTCGCGATGTGGTCATGGCGACACCGTACAACTGACGAATGACAGATTTCAAAATCTGTCAGCACGGAGGTGGGTGACCGACTGACATAACTTGGTTTCTGTCAGCCCTTCGCGTACGTTCCTCGCTGGGAAGACCCGGCGATCGGACGGGACAGGGAACGGGCCGGGCAGGGAACGGGCCGGGCAGGAACGAGGCGGGGAGGGGCGATGCGCGGGGAGCCGCTGGACGCGGAGATGATCGTGTCGGCCACCGAGGAGGTGCTGCGCCGCCACGGTCCGGAGAAGACCACGGTGCTCGACGTCGCGCGGCTGCTCGGCGTGAGCCACGGGAGCGTGTACCGGCACTTCCCGTCCAAGGCGGCGCTGCGCGAGGCCGTGATCCGGCGCTGGCTCGACCGGGTGCGGGACGACTTCGCCGCGGCCGCCCGGGGTCCGGGACGGCCCCCGGCCGAGCGGCTGCGCGGCCTGCTGACCGCCATGTTCGCCGCGAAATGGGCGAAGGCGAAAGAGGACCCCGAGCTGTTCGCCACCTTCCGGGTGCTGGCGGCCGAGCACAGCAGCGTGGCGTCCGCCCATGTGGGCTTCCTGGTCGAACAGATCCGCGCCATCGTCGCCGACGGCATCGGGAGCGGTGACCTCGCCGCCGGTGAGCCGGAGGTGATCGCGCGGGCCGTCCTCAACGCGACCAGCCGCTTCCACGACCCGCTGCACGCCGCGGAGTGGAACACCCCGGGGGCCGTGGCGGAATCCGAGCACGTCGTCGCGCTCATCCTCGACGGCATCCGCGCCCGCTGACCACGGCTGCGCCCGGGGCCGTCCCGCCGGCGAGGGGGCGGGACGGCCGGGCGGAGGCGCGCTTCAGTTCAGTTCTATGTAGTCCAGTTCGGCGTAGCCGGTGCCGCCCTGGAAGTACGGCGATCCCTTCGCCAGCCGGATCACGCTGTACCCGGCGGGCAGGTCGACGGTCGTCGACACGGTGGCGCCGAACTGGCCCCAGCCGCCGGTGGCCGGGTAGCCGATCGTGGACCACGCGCCGCCGTTGTAGGCGATGCCCTGCGTCGCCGTCGCCCCGGTGCCGTTGGCGTAGCCGATCTTCATCGTGTACGTCCGGGCGGACGGGACGTTCACGATGAAGTCGACGTAGCTGTCGGTGCGCGCGTCGCCCGTGTTGTCGATCCGGCCGACGTACCCGCCGTTCGAGGCGCTGCCGGAGGAGAGCCGCTCGGCCCGGAACACCGCGGCGTTCTCGGCCTCGTACCGGTGCTGGTAGGCGGGCGCGCCGCCCGCCGGCTCGATGGCCAGGTGGTAGGCGGAGCTCGCGTCCATGCCGGTGACCGGGACGGAGATCTCCCCGTTGTTCACGGTGTAGGTCCTGTCCCACACGGTCGTGGGGCCCGCGACCGCCGTGTGCCGTCCCGAGTACGGCGTCGACTCGAGCCGCACCCGGACGGACGACCCGAGCCCGTTCAGCCCGGTCACCCGGACGGTGTTGGTCCCGGACGCGTGCCCCGCGACCACGTTGACGATCTTGCGGGTGCCGTCGTAGGAGGCGAAGCCGTCCAGCCCGGTCTGCGCGGCGGGCGTCGTGGCGACCATGGACCCGGCCATGTCGCCGTACCACTTGTAGAGCCAGTACGTGCCGGTCGGATGGCCGTCGGTGACGAGCCCGTTGAGCGTCCCGTACTCGTACCAGAACGCGCGGTCGGCCGAGTCGACGCCGCCGCGTTCGAGCTTGGCGATGAAGCTTGCGACCGCGCCCGGCCGGTCCACGGCGTCGGTGCCCGCGTACTCGTTGACGGCGATGCGGCGCGGGCTGATCCCGAGCGACCTCTCCAGCGCGCGGTAAGCGGCGATGTCGGCGGCGATCGCGGACGGGTCCTGCGCCAGTTCGTGCCAGCAGACGACGTCGGGCAGCACGTTGTTGTCGCGGGCGTAGGTCAGGAACGACCGCATGTAGTCGGCGTTGTACCAGCTCAGGCTCGGCCCGATGATCGGCGTGACCGAGTCCTTGGCGCGGACGCGGCGGAACGTGCGGGCCCAGCCGGCGTTGAAGTCGCCCGCCGCCGCCGTGTTCCACGTCCAGTCGGGTTCGTTCCAGAGCTCGTAGCCCTCGATGTTGGTGACGGCGGTCTTGGCGAGCCGGGCGTTCACCTGGGCGTCGACCTTGCCGAGCCAGTCGTCCCAGCTCACCCACCGGTAGGGGAAGTTCGGGTAGATGTCGGGCATCCGGATGATCACCGACGCGCCGACCCTGTCGGCCTGCGGGGCGACCAGCAGGGCGTCGCCGGCGGGAGGCTGTCCGTTCGGCGCCTGGCGGACGCCGGGCGCGGGCTGGGTGACCGTGCGCAGGTGCAGCGGGTAGAGCAGCGCGTTCGCGGGCCGGTCGCCCTCGATCAGCCCGTAGAGGCCGCCGGCGGCCACATGGGTGACGGGACGGAACGGCGCCGCGGCGTTCACCACGAGCGTGGATCCGTCGGCGTGCGCGGTGGTGGGGACGGCCGTCTGGAGCGCGGTGATCGCGCTCACGGCGAGTCCGGCGGCGAGGAACGTGCGGCGTCTGGAACTCATGGATCACCTCGGGGGGTGGGCCGCCGGCGCCCGAGGGCGGCGGACGGGGGAGCGGGGGGTGGGGTGCGGGTGAGCCCGGCGGCCGCGGCGACCAAGCTCCGAAAAGGTTTTCGGGAGGAAGGTAAGAACGCCGGAGCCGGTCTGTCAAGGGGCTCTTTCAGCCGCGTCCCGCTTACAATGCTCGAAGCTCGGAAAGGCTTTCGGTGACCAGACGTTCCTCCGCACCAGTGACCCTCACCGAGGTGGCCAGGCGCGCCGGGGTGTCGGTGGCGACGGCCTCCAAGGCGCTGAACGCGCGCCCGGACGTCGCCCCGGAGACCCGCACCCGCGTCCTCGCGGTCGCCGCGGAGCTGTCCTTCCAGCCCAACGCGCTCGCCCGCGGCCTGCTGTCCGGCAGCAGCCGGACGGTCGGGCTGCTCACCGACGAACTCGCGGGGCGGTTCGCGATCCCGGTCCTGCTGGGCGTCGAGAACGCGCTCGGGGACGGCGAGATGTCGGTGCTGCTGTGCGACGCGCGCGGCGACGCCGTCCGGCGGCGGCAGCACATCCGCACGCTGCTGGCCCGGCAGGTCGACGGGCTGATCGTCCTCGGTGACCGCAACGACGTCCGCGCGTCGCTCACCGGCGACATCCCGGTCCCGGTCGTGTACGCCTACGGGCAGTCCGACGACCCCGGCGACCTGTCCGTCGTCGCCGACGACGTGGGGGGCGCCCGCCTCGCCACCGAGCACCTCCTCGTCGTCGGCCGCCGCCGGATCGCGCACATCACCGGCGAGGCGGGCTACCGGGCCGCGCGGGACCGCGCGGCGGGGCTGCTGGCGGTGCTGGACGCCGCGGGCCTGCCCCTCGCCGGCGGCCGGCCGTCCTACGGCGCCTGGTCCCAGCGCTGGGGACGGCAGGCGACCCGCATGCTCCTCACCACTGACCCCGATGTGGACGCGCTGTTCTGCGGCAGCGACCAGATCGCCTACGGGGCCATCGACGCGCTGCACGACCTCGGCCGCCGGGTCCCGGACGACGTCGCCGTCATCGGCTACGACAACTGGGAGATCTTCGCGACCGAGAGCCGCCCGCCGCTCAGCACCGTCGACCTCGACCTCGAACGCCTCGGCGCCACCGCCGCCCACCACCTGATCGCGGCCCTGGAGGGCGAGCACCGAACCGGCGTCGTCCACCACCCCGGCCGCCTCATCGTCCGAGACTCAACCGCCCCAAGCTGACCACGCCCCAAGCTGACCACGCCCCAAGCTGATCGCGCCCCGGGGTGATCAGGTTCCGGGTCGATCGCGTCTCGGCCGATTACGTCGCGGCCGATTACGTCGCGGCCACTTACGTCGCGGCCACTTACGTCGCGGCCACTTACGTCGCGGCCGGTTGCGTCGTGGGTGGGGTGGTGGTTGGGGCGGTGCTGGCGCGTAGGGAGATCGGGGGGGTCAGTAGCTGGTGGCGGAGCGGGGCCGCCGGCGCGCCGATGCGCTCCAGTAGCAGGTCGATGGCGATGCGGCCCATCTCGCGGGACGGGACGTCGGCCGCGGTGAGGGCGGGCGTCACGGCCTCGGCCCACCGGCTGCCGACGATGCCGGTGACCGACATGTCGCGGGGGATCGCCCGCCCGGCGGCGCCGAGCCCCCGGTACAGCCCGCCGAGCGCCGCCTCGTTCAGGGTGACGATGCCGGTCACGCCCGGGTCGTCCGCGAGGATCCGCTCCACGCAGTCCTCGCCGGAGGCGGCGTCGTCGCCGCACTGGTAGGAGCGGCCGGACACCGCGTGCTCGGCGAGCGCCGCCTCGAACCCGTCCTGGCCGCGCCGCGCCGACTCGTACCCGGCGCGGATCAGCTCCTCGGACCGGTTGACGAGCGCGAGCCGCCGGTGGCCGAGCTGCGCCAGGTGCCGGACGCAGTGCCGGACGAGCCGCCCGTGGTCGAGGTCGACCCAGCTGGTCCCGTCCGGTTCCGCGGTGCGGCCGATCGTCACGAACGGGAAGCCGGTCGCGCGCATCCGGTCGACGCGGGCGTCCTGCAGCCGGATCTCCATCAGGACCGCGCCGTCCACCCGCCGCTCCCCGATCAGCCGGTGGAACCCGCGGTCCTCGGCCCCGGCCGGCGACATCAGGACGTCGTAGTCGCGCACGGCGGCCGCGTCGACCAGGCCGCCGATGAAGTCGAGCTGCATGTCGGTGTAGTGCGTGCTCGCGGGCGGGAAGACCAGGCCCAGCGTGCGCGTCTCGCCGCGGGCGAGCGCCCGCGCGCTGGCGTTCGGCTGGTACCCCATCTCGTCGATGACCTGCTGGATGCGCAGCCGTGTGGCCTCCGACACCGGGCGCTTCCCGCTCAGCGCGTAGGACACCGTGCTGCGCGACACCCGGGCCCGCCGGGCGATCTCCCCGATGGTCACGGACGGCGCGTCATCGAACCGATTCGACAAGGCTCCTCCAACCTGTGCGCTCACGATATCGGTTGTCGCGCGTCGTCGAACCGGTTCGCTCACGGGTATGTCGGTCCATTGACCTGCGACGGCCGGACGCTTATCGTGCATCGAACCGGTTCGGCGAACCGGTTCGATGCAGTGCCGCGCCGGGGCGCGCGCACCCGGAAAGGACGACGCGATGACCCACCCCCACCACCCCCGCAGGACGCGCCTCCTCGCGGCGGGCACGGCCGCCGCGCTCGCCGCGGCCGCGCTGGCCGGCTGCTCGTCCGGCGGCGACGCTGCCGACGCCGGCACCTACACGGTCTGGGACCCCTACCCCCAGTACCAGGCCGGTTCCGACTGGGCGAAGCTGCTCGACAAGTGCGGTACCGGCGCGGGCGTGAAGGTGAAGCGCACCGCCTACGACACCACCGACCTCACCAACAAGGCGCTGCTCGCCGCGCAGCAGGGCAACCCCCCGGACGTCCTCATCGTCGACAACCCGGTCGTGTCGACGCTCGCCGAGGCCGGCGTCCTCACCACGACGGCCGACACCAGCACCGACACCTCGATGATCCAGCCCAACCTGCTGGCGGCCGGGCAGGCCGGCGGCAAGACCTACGGCACCCCGATCGGCGCGAACACCCTCGCGCTCTTCTACAACAAGAAGGTCCTGAAGGCCGCGGACGTCGACGTCTCCACGATCAAGGACTGGACGAGCCTCACCGCAGCCCTCCAGAAGGTGAAGGCAGCCGGCGAGAAGGGCATCACGTTCTCCGCCATCGGCACCGAGGAGGGCAGCTTCCAGTTCCTCCCCTGGTTCTGGGGTGCGGGCGCGCAGCTCACCGGCCTCGACACGCCCCAGTCGGTCGGCGCCCTGACGCTGTGGTCCGACTGGCTGAAGAAGGGCTACGCGCCCAAGTCCGTCCTGAACAACACGCAGACCACCAGCTGGCAGGAGTTCGCGACCGGCGACTACGCGTTCGCCGAGAACGGCACCTGGCAGCTGGAGAACGTGAAGAAGGCGGGCTTCCCGTACGGGATCATCCCGATCCCCGGGCAGGACGGCGGCACCGCCCCGGCCCCGACCGGGGGCGAGTTCGTGACCGTCCCGGTACAGGACGACACCGGCCGCTACGTCACGTCCAAGAAGATCAGCGACTGCCTGACCAGCGGGGACGACTCCTACACCGCCGTCAGCACGCTCTCCTACATCGCGCCGACGAGCCAGATCCAGCAGAAGCAGGTCGAGGCCAAGCCCGACCTGAAGGTCTGGGTCGACGCGGTGCACGCGGCGAAGGGCCGCACCAGTGACGACCTCGGCACGAAGTACCCGAAGATCTCGCAGCAGATGTGGACGGCCGTGCAGAGCGCGCTGAGCGGTTCCGCCACGCCCCAGGAGGCGATGGCGAAGGCCCAGTCCTCGGTGAAGTGACGCCGATGACCGACACGAAGGCGGCGCCCGGACGCCCGGTGCGCCGAAGCTCCGGCCACTGGACGGCCTGGGCGTTCCTCCTGCCGCTGGTGGCCTATCTCGCCCTCTTCTACGCCTACCCCCTCTACCGCAATGTCGAGTTGAGCCTGCGCGACTACAACGTCCGGTCGTTCGTCCACGGCGGGGCGCCGTTCGCGGGGCTGGACAACTACGCCGAGGTCGTGCGCGACGCGACGTTCTGGCCCGCGCTCTGGCACACGGTCGTCTTCACGCTGGTGTCGCTGGTGTTCCAGTTCTCGATCGGGCTCGGCCTGGCCGTATTCTTCAACCGGCACTTCAAGCTGTCGGTGGTGCTGCGGGCCCTCTTCCTGGTGCCGTGGCTGCTGCCGCTGATCGTGTCGGCCTCGACCTGGACGCTGCTGCTCAACTCCGAGTCCGGCGCCGTCAACTGGCTGCTCGGCCTGGCCGGCATCGGGCCGGTGGACTGGCTGACCTCGCCGCACTGGTCGCTGACCTCGGTGACGATCGCGAACATCTGGATCGGCATCCCGTTCAACCTGGTCATCCTGTACAGCGGGCTGCAGTCGATCCCGGACGAGCTGTACGAGGCGGCGGCGCTGGACGGAGCGTCCGCCTGGCAGCGGTTCTGGCGGATCGCCTTCCCGCTGCTGCGCCCCGTCTCGGCGATCACGCTGATGCTCGGCCTCATCTACACGCTGAAGGTCTTCGACATCATCTGGATCATGACCAGGGGCGGGCCCGCGGACTCCTCCGCGACGTTCGCCACCTGGTCCTACCACCTCGGGTTCGCCAACCCGCTGCCGTCCTTCGGGCCCGGCGCCGCCGTCGGGAACCTGCTGGTGCTGGCGGCGCTGGCGTTCGGCCTGCTCTACATCCGCTTCGAGCGCCGGCAGCGGGGGGCACTGTGACGCGCGCGACCGTGCGGGCGACGGGATCGTGGTGGAAGACCGGGATCGCGCTGCTGCTGACCGCGATCATGCTGTTCCCGGTCTACTGGATGCTCAACAACTCGCTCACCCGGGACGAGGACATGCGGCGCACCCCGCCGTCGTTCTTCCCCGCGCATCCGACCCTGGACGGCTACCGCGCCGTCCTCGACCAGCAGCTTCCCTACCTCGGGACGAGCCTCCTCGTCGGGCTCGGCACCGTGCTGCTGACCGTGATGATCGCGGCGCCGGCGGGCTACGCGCTCGGCCTGCTGCGCCCCCGCGGGTCCGGTGCGCTGAGCTTCCTGCTGCTCGCCGCGCAGATGATCCCCGGGATCATCATGGCGATGGGGTTCTACGCGATCTACCTGAACCTCGGTGTGCTGAACACGCTGCCCGGCCTGATCCTCGCCGACTCCACGCTCGCCGTTCCGTTCGGCGTGCTGATCTTCACCGCCTTCATGGCGGGCATCCCCCGGGAGCTGCTCCAGGCGTCCCGCGTGGACGGCGCCGGGACGTTCCGCACGTTCTGGTCGATCGTGCTGCCGATCAGCCGCAACAGCGTCGTCACCGTCTCGCTGTTCGCGTTCCTGTGGTCGTGGTCGGACTTCATCTTCGCCAGCACGCTGGACGGCGGCGGGCGGTACCGGCCGATCACCCTCGGGATCTACCACTACATCGGCAACAACAACCAGCAGTGGAACGCCATCATGGCCGCCGCGGTCGTGGCGTCGGTCCCGACCACGCTCATCCTGATCGGCGCGCAGCGCTACATCGCCGCCGGGGCCACGGCCGGCGCCGTCAAGGACTGACGGCGCCGTCAAGGACCGACTCCCTCCCGCCTCCTCCTCCAGAAACGAGCTCGCTTCCCCATGACTCCCGGACCCTCCTTCTCCGTCCAGGAAATACCGTTCAGCACCTTCGGCTCCTGGCTCGCCCTCTCGCCCGTCACCGCGCTGGCCACCTTCGCCGACGACCTGCACCTGGTCTCCCACCGGGGCGGGCTGAACCCGGTGCTGCGCCTCACCCCGCTCGCGGACGGCGCCCGCGCCGCCGCGACGATCACCGCCACGCCCGGACGGCTGACCTGGGCGCACGCGTCCGGCACGGTCGAGGCGGCGTTCGAGTCGCCGGACACCGTGCGGCTCCGCGGCACCGGCCTCGCGCTGCGGCTGGACGCCGCGATCACCGAGCTGACCCCGTTCACCGGGACCTACTTCTACGACGCCGCCGGCGCGCACGTCTTCACCTCCTACGAGACCGGGCACCGCTACCGCGCGACCCTGATCGCGGGCGAGGCCGCCGCGCACGGCGCCCAGTCCCTCGGGGACGCCGAACGCGGCCTGACGTTCGGCGGCGACGGCGGCTCCTGGGAGGCGGTGATCGAGGAGTACGGGACGGCCCGTCCGCCCTACGTCCCGTCCGCGCCGTTCGACGCCGTCGCCGGGGCGGCGCTGTCGGCGTTCGCGGCCTTCGCCGACGCCGTCGCCCCCTGGCGCAGCCCGGACACGCCGGCCGCCGAGCTGGCCGCCTACGTCCTGTGGTCGGCCACCGTCCGCCCGGGGGGCTTCCTCGGGCGTCCGGGCGTCCTGATGTCGAAGCACTGGATGAACAAGGTGTGGAGCTGGGACCACTGCTTCAACGCCCTCGCCCTGGCCGCCGGCGACCCCGCGTTGGCCTGGGACCAGTACGAGATCCTGTTCGACCACCAGGACTCCTCCGGCGCCCTGCCCGACTCGGTGACGCATTCGGAGGTCCTCTTCAACTACGTCAAGCCGCCGATCCACGGCTGGGCGTTCGGCCACCTGCGCCGCCGCCTGCGGTTGGACCGTTCCGACCTCGAACTGGCCCACACCCAGCTCGAAGCGTGGACGCGGTTCTGGCTCACCGCGCGCCGCGTCCCCGGCAGCCCGTTCCCGCACTACGAGCACGGCAACGACAGCGGCTGGGACAACGCCACGGCCTTCGACCCCGAACGGGTCGTCGAGACCGCCGACCTGAGCGCGTTCCTGATCCTGCAGATCCGCGAGCTGGCGCGGCTCGGCGCCGAACTGGGCCGTCCCGCCGCCCATTGGACGGCCACCGCCGACGAGTTGCAGAGCGAACTCTTCACCCGGCTCTGGCAGGGCGACCGCTTCGCCGCTCGGGGCGTCCGCTCCGGGGACACCTGGCACACCGACGGCCTGCTCGACCTGATGCCGATCGTCCTCGGCGCCGCCCTCCCGCCGTCCGCCGCGGCGGCGCTGACCGGCCGCATCACCGCGCACCTCACCGAGTTCGGCCTGGCCACCGAACTGCCCGCGTCGCCGCACTACCGTTCCGACGGGTACTGGCGCGGGCCCATCTGGGCGCCCGCGACCGTCCTGATCGAGGACGGCCTGCGCCGCGCCGGCCGCACCGCCCTCGCCGACGAGATCAGCACCCGGTTCCGCGCCCTGTGCGAACGCTCCGGTTTCGCCGAGAACTTCGACGCCCTCACCGGCGCCGGCCTCCGGGACCGCGCCTACACCTGGACGGCGAGCGCCTACCTCCTGCTCGCCGCCGCGCACGAGACCCGCCGCGGACGCCCGGCTCCCCTGCGCGAGGGGGCGGTGGCCGACGGGGGATGATGCGGCGATCTCCCGCCCCCGGCGGGTTCAGGGCAAGGGCGGCGGGGACGTACCCTGGCGGTGGGTTTCGCAGGACAGAAAGCTCATTCTGGATCGCAGAACGGGGAGGGCCGACGCCGCGTGGACAAGCCGCTGAAGACCCCGCCGCCGTACGCCGTGGCGAGCGTGGACAACGCCCTCCGGATCGCCGCGATGCTCCAGCTGGAAGGGCCGATGACCGTCACGGAGGTGGCCGGGCGGCTCGGGGTCGCCGGCTCGACCGCGCACCGGCTGCTGGCGATGCTCGTCTACCGCGACTTCGCCGTCCAGGACGCGGACCGCTCCTACCGCGTCGGCCCCGTCCTGGAACTGGCCGCGCACTCCCAGTCGGCCGCGTCCCGGCTGCGCGCCGCCGCGCTGCCGCACCTGCGCCGGCTCGCCGATCTGCTCGACGAGTCGGCCAACCTGACCGTCCGCACCGGCCGGACCGCCCGGTTCATCGCGAGCGTCGAATCGTCGCAGGCCCTGCGGGTCGGTTCCCGCGAGGGGATGGTCTTCCCCGCGCACCGCACCACCGGCGGCCTCCTCCTGCTCGCCGAGTTGCCACCGGACGAGCTGGACGCCCTGTACGCCGGGCGGCGGCCGGACGAGCCCGCCGGCGCCCGGCCCGATCCGGCGGAGCTGCGGGCGGAGCTGGCCCGGGTCCGCCGCAACGGCTTCGTGGTCAACGACGGCCGCTCCGAGCGGGGCCTCGTCGCGGTCGGCGTGCCGGTCCGCGACCCGGACGGGACGGCGGTCGCGGGCCTCTCGGTCTCCATGCCGAGCATCCGCTACGGCAAGGAGGACCTGCCGCGCCTGGTCGCGACCCTCAAGAGCGCGGCGACCGCCCTGGAGAAGAGCCTCCTGGCGGTCTGACCGGCGGCTGACCGCGAGCCACCACCGGTCACCGCCCGCCACCGCCCGCCACCGCGCGCGCAGCGCGGCCACCCGCGCCTCGCCGCACGTCACCGTGCGTCACCGCCCGCGCAGCGCGGCCACCCGCGCCTCGCCGAGCGCCGCCATGGCCTCGGCGAGCAGCGTCATCTGCCCGGCGAGACCGCGGGCGGGGTCGGCCTGCGTCGCGACGAAGGCGCCGTCGAACCCGGCGATGCCGAAGTACTCCAGCTCGTCCGCGACGGCCTGCGCGACCTCCGCGCCCTCGGCGGCGAAGGACGCCGCGATCATCGTGTTCATGTGCGCGCGGCCGTCGTGCCGCACCTGCTCGACGATGGCGTCCACCTCGGCCTCGGCGGCCTCCGCGCTCATGATCAGGATCAGGTGCAGGCGCAGGAAGTCGGGGCGCGCCGCGAAGACCTCGCCGGTGCGCAGCAGGTACCACGTCAGCCGCTCGCGGGGGGTGCCGCCCTCGGGCCCGCCCGCCTGCGCGTCCCGCATCGCCGCGAAGAACTCGTAGGCGCCGCGCGCCATGACCGCCGACAGCAGCCCGGCCTTCGACTGGAAGTGGTGGTAGACCGCGCTCTTCGGCAGGCCGGTCTCCCGGCTCAGCACCGACAGCGAGGTGGCGGCGTAGCCGCGCTCCGCCATGACCCGCGAGGCGACGTCCAGGATCTCCTCCCGGGACCTGCGGCCACGGCGGTTGCCGTTCTTCTCGTCCACCTTCTCGTCCGCCACGGGGTGAAGCATAGATGTCCGTGCCGGTAGGCCCGCCACCTGCGGTTCTGTCCTGCGGAAAAGCGTGGACGCCCGCCGCCGGACGTGTGAAGGTGGTCACGATCGTACCGAACGATCGGTACAAAACCTGCCCGATCGGACCGCCCCTCGGAGCCCGCATGACCCAGCATTTCGACGCCGACGTCGCGATCGTCGGATACGGCCCCACCGGGGTGACCGCGGCCCTCACCTTGGCCAGGCACGGCGCCTCGGTCGTCGCCCTCGAACGGGACCGCGACATCTACCCGCGCGCCCGCGCCGTCACCGTCAACGACTGGACGATGCGGATCTTCCAGAGCCTCGGCATCGACGCGCGGATCGCCCGGGTGATCGAGCCGCAGCGGGCGCTGCGCTGGGTGACCTACGACGGCGCCGAGATCATGCGGGTCGAGCACCCGCCGTCCGCGCTCGGCCCGAAGCCCCGCTTCTACAACATCTACCAACCGGCCATGGAGACTGAGCTCCGCGCCTGCGCCGCCGAGTACGGCGACCTGATCGACGTCCGCTACGGCGTCGAGGCGACCGGCCTGGAGCAGGACGCCGGCGGCGTCACCGTGACCGCCGCCGACACCGCGACGGGCGAGCCGCGCACCGTGCGCGCCCGCTACGTGATCGGCGCCGACGGCGGCGGCAGCGCCACCCGCGCCCTGATCGGGTCCGACCTGCTCGGCGACACCCTCGACGCGCAGTGGATCGTCATCGACTGCCGCGTCAAGCGCTGGTGGCCCGACCGCGACTTCCTCACGTTCTGGTCGGACAAGCAGCGTCCCGTCGTCGACATCGCGCTCTCCGCCGGCAACCACCGCTGGGAGATCCCGCTCAAACCGCACGAGACCGAGGCGGACTTCGCGTCCGAGGACGACGTCTGGCCGCTGCTCAAGGCGATGGGCGTCAGCACCGACGACGTCTCGATCCACCAGTGGGCCTTCTACCGCCACCACACCCGGATGGCCGAGACCTGGCGCGCGGGACGGGTCTTCCTCGCCGGGGACGCCGCCCACCTCATGCCGCCGTGGGCCGGGGCCGGGATGCAGACCGGCATGCGGGACGCCCACAACCTCGGCTGGAAGCTCGCCCGTGTCCTCAAGGGCGACCTCGATGAGAGCTGGCTCGACACCTACGAGGCCGAGCGGCGCCCGAACGCGGCCTTCTACACCGGGCTGGCCGTCCAGCTCGGCCGCGTCATCAAGCAGGAGGCGACCCCGGCCGAGATCGAGGAGATGAACCGGATCCCGGCGAACACGGTCACCCCGTTCGAGCCGCCGCTGATCGCGCCGCCCGTCCTCGCCGCGGGCCGGCTGCGCGGCCCGGTCGGGGACGCGAGCATCGTCGGCCGCATGGTCCCGCAGCCCATCGCGGGCGACACGACCGGACGGATGGCGCGCCTCGACGACCTGCTCGGCGACGGCTTCGTGCTGCTCGGCGCCGACACCGACCCGGCGACGCTCCTCACGTCCGGGGAGAAGGCCGAGTGGGACGCGCTCGGCGCCCGGTACCTCGCGATCCGCCCGAAGACCGCCTACACGCAGGGCCCGGACGAACTGGTCGATCTCGACGAGGTCCTGCTGCCGTGGCTGGCCCGGTACGGCGTCCGCGCCGTCGCGGTGCGTCCCGACAGGTTCGTCGCCGCGGCCGACGCCTCCGGCCTGGCCGTGCCCGCCTAGACAAAAGGAGAGGATCACCATGACGGGAGTCAAGGAACTGGCGTACGTCGTCTATGAGGCGAGCAGCCTCGGCGACTGGGAGCACTTCGCCGTCGACCTGCTGGGCATGCAACCCGCGGACGGGACCGCCGACTCCATCGCCTTCCGGACCGACGCGAAGGCGTACCGCTGGCTCGTCCGGCAGGGCCCCGCCGACGACCTCGCCGCCAGCGGCTACGAGGTTGAGAGCGATGCCGCCCTGGACGAGATCGCCGCCCGCCTGCGGGCCGCCGGCGTCGAGGCCGCCGAGGGCGGCGCCGCGCTCGCCGCGTCCCGCAAGGTCGACCGCATCGTGGTGACCGCCGACCCGATGGGCAACCGCGTCGAACTCGTCACCGGCTTCGCCGACGCCGCCACCCCGTTCCACTCCGACGTGCTGCTCGGCGACTTCGTCACCGGCACCGGAGGCGCCGGCCACCAGGTGCTGCTGTCCCGGGGCGTCGCCCGCGAGACCTACCTGGCCTTCTACGAGGGGCTCCTCGGCTTCCGGATCTCCGACATCATCGTCGAGGAACTCGCGCCGGGCGCCGTCGCCGACCTGATCTTCCTGCGCTGCAACCCGCGCCACCACTCCGTGGCGTTCGGCGACATGCCGCACCCCAAGAAGACCCACCACTTCATGGTCGAGGTCACCGACATCCGCGACGTCGGCACCGCCTACGACCGCTGCATGGACGCCGGGCAGCCGTTCGAGATGACCCTCGGCATGCACCCCAACGACCACATGTTCAGCTTCTACGTCCAGACCCCGTCCGGCTTCAGCGTGGAGTACGGCTGGGGCGGACTGCTCGTCGACGACGACACCTGGCAGGTCGAGACCCTGGACCGGCTGCACAGCTGGGGCCACCGCCCGCCCGCGGCCGTCGCCGCCCTGCTCGCCGGAAAGGACGCCCGCTGATGCCGCTGACCCAGGCCGAAACGGCCCGCACGGTCACGACCAGGGACTGGAAGCTCCGCTACTACGAGGCGGGCGACGGGCACCCGGTCGTCCTCCTGCACGGCAGCGGGCCGGGCGCCACCGGCTGGAGCAACTTCTCCGCCAACATCGAGGCGCTCGCCGAGCACTTCCACGTGTACGCCGTGGACATGCCCGGCTGGGGCGACTCGGACGCGGCGACCGTCGACCGCCTCGACCACGTCGACGCCGCCGTCCAGTTCCTGGACGCCCTCGGCATCGGCAAGGCCGCGTTCGTCGGCAACTCGATGGGCGGGCAGACGAGCCTCCGCCTGGCCACCGAGCACCCGGACCGGATCACCCACCTGGTCACCATGGGCCCGCCGGTGACCCGGGCACCCGCCCTCTTCGCCCCCGGCGGCGGCCCGTCGGAGGGCCTGAAGGTCCTCATCGAGACCTACCGGGAACCGTCCCCGGAGAACATGCGCCGCCTCGTCGAGATCATGTGCTTCGACAAGGCCGCCTTCGCCACCCCGGACCTGTGCCGGGCCCGCTCGGACGCGGCCCTCGCCCGCCCCGAGCACCTGCGCAACTACGTCGAGGGCCTCCCGAAGGGCACCCCCCTGCCCACCTGGGTCAAGCCCGAACTCCTCCCCGCGATCAAGGCCCCCACCCTCCTCATCCACGGCCGCGACGACCGCGTGGTGCCCTTCGAGAACTCCCTCTACCTGCTGGCGAACATCCCCGACAGCCGCCTGCTCCTCCTCAACCGCTGCGGCCACTGGGCCATGATCGAACACGCCGCCGAGTTCAACCGCACAGTCACCACCTTCCTCCACAACACCCACCCCCAAGGATGATCCGCTGCCGGCCGATCACCGCGCCGCCGCGGCGCACCTGCACCAGCCATCCGTCAGGAACGTTGTCAACGTGGACCATAAGCTCTGATCGCAGTCAAGATCGTTTTATGTGCGGGCCGGCCGCACAGCATCTCGGAGAGCACGAATAGGCCGCTCCCGGTTCACTCGTAAAGGGACGGCACGGACTTCTTGCCCTCGTTTAAGATGCTCTCGGGCTCCCGGACCGAGAGACTCTGCGTGGGGGCGGATGTGCCGATGAACGACGTGATGGGCAAGTGGGTCACGGGAACGCTGCTCTCCCGGATGGAGCCCCCGATGCGGACGGCGCTGCTCCGCGTCGCGCCTGCGGCACCCTTCCGCAAGGGAACCGTCTTGATAGGGCAGGACGACCCTCTCACCGACTTCGCGTTCATCCTGCGTTCCGACAGTCTGGACTCGACGGCCTGCGTCAAGGTGACGGGCCGTCTCGCGGACGGCCGGGACGGGCTGCTCGGCATCCGGCTCTCCGGCGACATCGTCGGAGAACTCGGAGCGCTGCACCGGCAGCCCCGCTCGGCCACCGTGACCGCCTGCTCGAAGGTCTGGGCGCACAAGGTCTCGGCGACGGTCCTCATGGCGTTCCTGCGGGAGCATCCGCAGGCGTGGCTCGCGCTCAACGCCACGATCGCCGACCGGCTCCAGTGGGCGAACCAGCGCCGGCTGGACTTCGCCGGATTCCCGGTGCACGTCCGGCTCGCCCGCGTCCTCCTGCTGCTCTCCGACCAGCACGGCCGGCCGGTGGAGCCGACGGGCAAGGCCCTTGGCGTCGCACTTTCGCACGAGGAGTTGGGCATGCTCATCGGCGCCGGCAAGGACGCCGTGTATCAGGCGGTGTCCCTGCTCAAGCGGGACGGGCTCATCACCTCCGCCTACCGGAGCGTCGTGATCCTCGACGAGGCCGGCCTGCGCCGCGCGGCCGAGCCCGACGCGACGCCCTAGGCGGGACGAGCATGCGGACGGCCCGTCACGCGGTGGACACCCTCCTCAGGTGAGGATCTCGGCCGCGGTTCCGGTGATCAGCGCGAGCGTGATCCACGGGATCGCCCGCCCGATCTGCCGGTACTTCGCCTCCGCGAGGGCGGCGAGCGTGCGGGCCAGCGCCCACGCTTCGTCACGCTGCGCCGCGGCGCCCGCGGGCGGCCGTTCCGGGATTCGCACGATGCCGTAGCGGCTGGGCGCCGCGTCCCCGGTGAGGCGCGGCCGCAGCGCCAGCAGCAGCAGGAATCCGGCTACCACGGACGCGGCGAGGAACGCCCCGAACAGCGTGGTGGAGATCGTCGTGGGTTCCGGGCCGGCCGCGCGTGCGGTGGTCAGCCCCACGACCGCTCCGGCCTGCAGCGCGATGAGAATGGACACTTTCGTGTCGGCATGCTGCACATACGCCTGACCGGCGGTCATGACGGTCAGCGCGACCACCACGTCGTCGGCCGTGACATCGGCCGTTTCATCGGCCGCCGGATCCGCCGTGCCCGTCTCATGCTGGTGCATGCGCCCCCTCCATTCGATTCGGAACCAGTGAAACGCGCCGAGGGAAAAGAGATCACGTATTAATGCGGCGTTCTGTGGTGAGCGGTGTGATTGCCGGGGTCAGAAGGGCGGGACGCCGTATTTATGCGACATCTCTCCCAGTGCTTGGTGGCACTCTTCTCCGCGAACACCCACCGACGAAAGGGCTGGGCACAGTGGCGGAAGGCGATGACTTCGCACGCCGGCTGGTGGTCTCCGTCGACGCGAAGGGCTACGGAGGCACCACCGGAAACTGGCAGCGGCGCATGCAGAGCGGCCTGAGCGCGGTACTCGACCAGGCGGGCGACCGGGCCGGACTCCGGCGCTCGGGCTGGTGGATCCAGGAGGCGGGCGACGGGGAGGTCGCGGTGCTCCCCGCCGGTGAGCCCGAGCCCCGTGTCGTGGACGACTACGTCCGGCACCTGCACGCCGAACTGCGCCGCTACAACAGGGACGTCCCGGCCGGCCGCGAGCTGCGGCTGCGCATGGCCGTCCACTACGGTCCCGCGCTCCCGGCCGCGAAGGGCTACGCCGGCGCGGGACTGGTGGTCGCGAGCAGGCTGTGCGACAGCGCAGCGCTGCGCCGGGCGCTGGACGGCACGGGTGCCGCGCTCGCGGTCGTCCTCTCCGAGCCGGTCTTCACCGGGACGGTCGCCGGGGAGCACACGACACTCGACCCCGCCGACTTCCGGCAGGTCACCGTGCGGATGAAGGAATTCATGGGCCAAGCCTGGATCCATGTTCCCGGACACGACCTGGCCGGGGTCGACCTGGACACCGGCGATACCGGCACCGACACGAACACGGAGGCTTCACCCGCCCCCCGGGCCCCCGGCGCACGGCCACCCGTCCGGCAGGCGGAGGGTCCCACCGGCGACTACGCGGGCGCGAACATCCAGGCGGTCAAGTTCGTCGGCCGCGACGAGATCAACTACGGGGACGGGGCGGGCCGATGACCGCCGCCCCACCGGAGCCGCAGGACGGCGTCCCGGCCGAGCCCGAGGCCGCCGCGCAGCCGGACCCCGACGGCGCGGAGCCGCGCGACGCCCAGGACCTCGGCCGGGAGTTCTCGCACCGCGCCGCGCACCCCGGTGAGACCGGCGAACGGCTGGGCACCGAGCACGACGCCCGCTCGAACTTCGCCGGCGCCACGGTGACGGCCGAGCGGTTCGTCGGCCGCGACATGATCAACTACATCACCGTCGAGGGCCGGGCCGCGCGTATCCGGCTGGTGCCGCTCAGCGACGAGGACCTGGCGCTCGACCGCTGCTTCGTCCCCCCTCCCGGCTTCGGCCGCGCCCAGGCGGCAGTGCGCGATCGCCGCGTCGTGGTGCTCCGGGGCGCGGACGGGACCGGCAGGTACGCGCTGGCTCGGCGGCTGCTGCTCGGCCTCGCGCTCGGCACGGTGCGGCGGCTGCACCCGGAGACCGACCTCGGTTCCCTCGCCGGTACCGACCTGGGCCCCGGCGGCCACCTCCTGGCCGACCCGTCCCCGCAGGCCGCGGCGAAGCTCCGCGCGTTCGACCTCGACCGGCTCGCCGCCGAGCTCGGTGCCGACCGCAGGCTCGTCATCACCACCACCCACACCACCGGCCTCGCCGACCCGGACCTCGGACGGCACATCGTGGACGTGTCGCCGCCCGACCCGCACGATGTGCTGCGTTCGCACCTCGGGGCGAAGGCGACGCAGGATCGGGCCCGGAGCCTGCTCGCGGATCCCGCCGTCGCCGCCTTGTGCCGCGAGCAACTGCGGGACGCCTCGCCCGGTCAGGCCGTCCGGCTCGCCCTGCTGCTCGCCGCCGCGCGGGACCCGGTCGCCGAGACCGTGCGCGCCCGGCTGGCAGTGCACCGCGTCCCCGACCTGGAGCGGTGGTTCGGCGGGATGGCGGACCCGGCCACGCAGACCCTCGCGATCGCGGTCGCGACGCTCGGCGGGGAGCACTACGACCTGGTCGCCAACTCCGCGGATCTGCTGGCCCGGCGACTCGAACCCGCGGACCAGCCGCCTCGGACGCCCACGCCGTTCGGCGGCACCCGCAGCGCCCGGCTGCGCGAGATCGAGGCGCACCTCGTCGAATCGGAACTGCCCGCGCGGCATGGCGGCACCGCTCCCGGGCGGGTCGTGCGCTTCCAGGAACCGGGGCTGGCCCGGCGGCTGCTGCTGCACGTCTGGGAGGAGTACGACGAGATCAGGCCGGAGCTGCTGAACTGGCTGCGGCTCTGCGTCCGGACCGAGGTCCCGACCGTCCGGATCAGGGCCGCGGTCGCGACCGGGATCCTCGCGGCGGAGTCGTTCGACCAGATCCGCTCCGCGATCATCCTGCCCTGGGCGCGGTCCGAGAACGACGAGGCGCGCGACGCCGCGGCCACCGCGCTCGGCGTCGCCGCCGAACGCGGGGAACTGCGGGATGCCGTGACGGGCCTGGTCAACGCGTGGAGCACCGAGGACACGAGGCCGCTGCTGCGCGCGACCGCCGCCCGCGCCTGGCGGGTCACCCTGACCGGAGGCGCGGCGCGGAACTGCGCCGAGGCGGTCACGCTGCTCGAGCTCCTCGCCGGCGACGACCGTGCGGCGGTCAAGGAGGCCGTGTGCACCAGCGTCGCCGAGATGCTGGAGTACCGGGACGGCGTGTTCGCCTTCGCGGCGCTGGACCTGCTCGTCGACTGGGTGACCAGCCGCCGTCCGGGAGTCCGTGTCACGGGGCGCCTCGGGTTCCTGCTGGCCGCCGCCGATCTCGGCCAGATCGCCGAGGACGGGGCGTGGCGGCCGACGCTGCTGTGCCACGCCGCAGCGGATCCCGCCTCGGCGCACAAGGTCGTCCGGTTGTGGCACGCGACGCTCAACTCTCCCGACCTGCACGAGGCCGCCAAGGACGTGCTCGGAGAATGGGCGCGGCTGCTGGAGGAGACCCCGTCCGGCCCCGCCCTCCTCGGCTGGCTCCTCGCGGCCGTCGGTTTCGACCGCCGCACCGACCGCATCGTCCGGATCACCGTGTCCCGATGGTCGCACGCCCCGAAATGTGAGGCCGCGGTCCGCGCGGCCCTCGACGCGAGGAGGACCCTCCGATGAACCCGCACCAGGGGAACGGCCCCGCACCGTCCGGCCTCATCGTCGGATCCGGCCCGGTGACGTTCGGGGACCGCGGTCCCGCCCCCTCACCGGGCATGGCGCTCGTCTACTCCGACCGCGGCGGCGTCGCCGTCCCGCCGTTCGGCCGGGCCTCGATGCTCGACGCCCACCGGTACAAGAACTGGTATCTGGTCGACGTGCGCCGGCACCACGACACCATCAGCGCCAGCGTGCCGAGCCGCTACGACGCGATGCGGTTCCAGCTCGAAGCGGACGTGACGTGGGGCGTGACCGCTGCCGAGGTCATCGTCGCCTACGCGCTCGAAGACGCCCTGGAAGCGGTGAAGTCGCGCCTTCTCGAGCGCTTCTACCAGGTCACCCGCCGGTACGACATCGACGACTGCATCGCCGCCGAGCGCGAACTGCTGGACATGCAACTGCGCGGTCCGTTCGCCCTGGAAGAGGGGATCACGGTCTTCAACGTCGTGGTCCGGCTGCACATCGACGAGCACACGGCCGAGTTCCAGCACAAGACGCGCGGCCTGGAGCGCGACTTGGTGACCGACAGGCAGAACGTCGAACTCGAGCGGCAGCGCCTCGATGCGCTGCGCCGGACGGCCAAGGGCGAGGACGACCTGTTGTTCCTCTTCCTGGACCGGCACCCGAACCAGGTCGGCGACATCCTGCGGATGATCGCCCAGCGCCGGGAGATGACGCAGAACGCCCAGATGGCGCTCTTCGACAAGATGGTCGACAAGGGCTTCATCCAGGAAGCGGACGTCGAGAACATGCGCGGGCTGCTGCTGCAACCGCTGGAGCGGGTCGCCGACAGCGAGGCGGTCACCGCGTTCGGTGCACCGGCCGTCCCCCCGCCCCCGGCCGCACCGCCGGCGCTCCCCGGCCCGAAACCGGGGGCGAACGGGAACGCGACCGCGAACGGCAACGGGAACGGGAACGGGAGCGGTTCGTCCGCGCCGGAACCGTCGCGCCCCGACGCGCCGTCTACACCACCGCCGCCACCGCCACCGCCCGCGGTTCCGCCACCGCCCGCGGTTCCGCCGCCGCTGGGGACTCCGCCGGCGTCCGGGGCTCCCGGAGAGTCCTCAGGGAGTGACGGCGTCGCCGGCTGGAAATCGTTCGGGAGCCGCGACGGAGGCCGGAAAGCATGAGGCGCGGCGATACCACCCGCCACCATCGGCCGCCCCGGCGAGACGCGCGCACCGCACCGGAACAGGCGATGTACGTGCGGCGACGCGCCGCGGTCGCGGTCGGTGCCCTGCTCGTCCTGCTCGCCTGCATCACGGGCGCCGTGCTGGGCGGGGCCCCCAGAGCCGCGGCGGGCCTCTGCCTCGCCGCGGCCGGGGTCCTGATCGTCTGCCTGCTCCTGCTCCAGGCGCGAAGGGACCACCTCGCAACACTCCGGTATCGGGAGAGGTACGTGACCGCTGATCAGCCCACCGCTCGCCCAGCGCCGCCCCTTCCGGGACCGACCGGCGTTCCGGCACCGGACGCCTGGCCCTCGGAATCCGGACGGAGCCCGGCCTTCGCTCCCAGCGCGGCGCCTGCCACCGCGCCGGCGCCCGTACCGGACGCGGACGGGGCACCCGCCGCGGACGCGAGCGACGCGGCGGGTCCGGCCGGAGAGCCGGCGGCGCGGCCCGCGTCCGCAGCGGGCCGGTTCCCCCGGCCGCTCGGAACGTCCAGCGAGGCCCACCAGCAGCCCTGGCTGCTTCCGCCCGAGCCCGGCCCGTCCGGAATCGCGGCCGACTCCGCCAAGGTCGGCGGCCTCCAGGTGCGGGCGGCATCGATCGTCGGCCCCGGACACCGGTGCGAGGTGCCCGTCGAGCCGCGCCAGGACGCCTACCGGATCGCCGTGGACCAGGGCCACCGTCACCTGGTCGTCGCGGTCGCCGACGGGATGTCCGACAGCCCGCACTCCCACCTCGGCGCGAGCGTGGCGACGGGCGCGCTCATCCGGCACCTGTGGGCGGAGGCCGCCGGCGGGCCGGACGACGCGCGGGCGCGGGAGTGGTTCGTCTCGGCCGCGCGGCAGATGGCGGGCGCCGCGCACCAGCGCGGGGTCGGACCGGAGGCGGTGCGCGCGGCGGTACTCGCCGCCGCGGTCGACCTGGACGCCGCCGCGGACGGCACCCGGTGGGTGCGGGTGTGGTCGATCGCGGACGTGAGCGCGTGGATCCGCGCGGAATCGTCGTGGCGGCAGGTCGCCGGCGACGTGCGAAGCGGCTACGGCCGCAGTGAGCTGAAGGAGTTCCTGCCCCACCATCCGCATCCCGCCGGCACCTCGTTCCGCCTCGCGCCGGGTGCGGTGCTGACGCTGGCGACCGACGGCATCGGCGACGCGCTCGGCCATCCCGACCTCGGCGCGTGGTTCGCCGGCCGGTGGGCGCGGCCGCCCCACATCAGCGACTTCGTGGACGACGTCGGCTTCGAGGCGAGGGGGGAACAGGACGACCGGACCGCCGTCGTCGTGTGGTGCCCGGACCGGGGAGGGCCGCGGTGAGGACATGGTCGGACTCTCCCTTCCCCCGGCTGGTCCGGTCGGGCGACGTCGAGGGCTACGACGCGGCCACCGTCGTCGCCCGGGACAACGGGGAGTCGTCGGTGATCCATGAGGCCCCGGGCCACCCGGGATGGCTGGTCAAGCGCTACAAGCCGGCGGCGCGCATCGGCCACATCGCGCTGGACGACCTCATTGAGCTGCCCGGCCAGATGTCCGCGGGCGACCTGGCGCTGGTCGACCGGAGCATCGCCTGGCCGGTCTCCCGGGTGGTCGACGGCTACCGCACGGTCGGCACGCTCATGGCGCGCGCGGACGACGCGTTCACCGGGGACGTCGCGCTGCTGCAGGGCCGCACCCGGCGGCAGACCATCGAGGTGGACCTGCTGGCCAATGCCGACCGGGACATCGAGCGGCTCGGGCTGCCGGTGCCGACGCCGGCGCTCCGGCTCGCGGCGATGCGGGAGATCGTCGCGGTCGCCGCGCTCTTCGAGCGCCATGGCCTGGTCTACGGGGACTGGTCCTTCGCGAACGCGTTCTGGGCCCCGGGCACCGACCGGGTCCTGGTGATCGACATGGACACCGTGCGGATGGGCAGGCGCGACCACCTGGAGACGCACAACTGGGACGACCCGCTCGCGGACGAGTCACGACCCCTCACCACCCATACGGACCGGTACAAGGTGGCGCTGCTCGTGGCGCGCACGACGACCGGGCTCCGGCAGGAGCGAGGCAAGGCGGTCGAGAGAATGGCCGCGCTCTACCCGAGGTACCCGGACCTCATCGCCCTCCTTGCCGCATGCGTCGACGCCACGGAACCGGAAGCCCGCCCCCGGTTGGAGGAGATCCTCTCGGCGATGGACGGGCCGGCCGCCACCGGCTCGCGGATCGGCGGCGGCCGCACCGGGACGGGAGCCCGCCCCCGCTCCGGTACGGCGTCGGCGGGTGGGCGCCAGAACCACGGCGTCCCCAGCGGAGCCAACGTGACCGGAACGGTCCCGTGGCGGCCGAACGGTGGACAAGCGCCGAAAGTGCCGTCGTCCGTGCCTCGGCCCCCGTCCACGCCGCGGCGGAGCACGCCGGCCGGTCCCCGCACGGCCGGCCCGGCTCGTGCCCCGCACGCTCCACGCACCTCACAGCGCACCCCGTCCGCGCCTGCGTCCGGCGCCTCCGCCGGTACCCCGCCGACCGGACCCGACCGGAGCCGTCCGCCGGAGCGTACGGGCTCGGGATGCTCCCCCGTGTGGATCGTCACCGTCCTCCTGCTCATCGCATTCATCGCCGTGATCGCCCTGCGATCCTGACCCGAGGAGAACAATTGGAACCGCACAGCGAGCCGGCCGCCGCCGGATACACCGCGCCCACCGGACGCGCCGAGCAGCGTGAGACCGGCCGCCGCAATGGCCTGCCGACCTACCTCGTGCTCGACACGTCCGGCTCGATGAAGCCGTTCGAGCAACTGCTGAACGCCACGCTGACGGAGGTCGTCGACACCCTCTACGCCAGCCCGAGGGTCGCGGAGTTCATCCACCTGTCGATCGTCTCGTTCAACACCCGTCCGCACGTGGTCCTCCCGATGACCGACATCTCCCAGCTCACCGGGCTGCCGGTGGTCGAGTGCCAGGGGAGGACCCAGTACGGTGCGATGTTCGACCTGCTGCGGGACCGGATCGACGGAGACATCGGCGGTCTGCAGGCCGGTGGAGTCCAGGCGTACCGGCCGGTGGTCTTCCTGCTGACCGACGGGATTCCGAGCGACGGCGGGACCTGGCGCTCGTCCTTCGCCGCGCTGCGCGATCCCGGATGGCGCCGGCGCCCCGGCCTCGTCTCCTACGGCTTCGGCACGGCCAGCGAGGCGGTCCTGGAAGAGGTGAGCACGCTCGCGGCGTACATCGCGGAGCCCGGAAGGGAGGAGGAGAACAAGAAGGCGCTGTCCCGGGCGCTCACCTCCGTGATGCGCACCCTGGTCGCCTCCGCCTCGGCACAACAGCTCCAGTTGCCGCACGAGGTCGAGGGATACAAGTCGGTGCCGCTCGAGTTCGCCGACATGTGAGTCGCGGTGGCCAGAGGAGCACTCGGGTGGATCGCCGCCTGGTGATCCACCCGGGAGGCTCCGGTTCAGCCGCCCGAGGCGGGGGAGGGCGGGGCGGTGGTGCGGGCGGCTGATTCGGAGAGGGCGCGGAGGCGGGTGGCCGCGTCGGACAGGTCGGTGGCGGCGATTGCGGCGGCGGTGATGTGGGCGTCGGCTGCGGCGGCGAACCAGGGTGGGGTCGCCGGGTCGTCCTGGAGGCGTCGTGCCAGGGCGCGCAGGCGGGCCGTGGCGCGTTCGACGGCCTCGGCGTCGGCGAGGAGCAGGGCGGCGGCGTCGGCGACCGGGCGGCGGGTGGGCAAGGCGGCCTCCTAAGCGGGGAAGACGGGGGCGCCCGCGTCGCGCCGGAGCATCTGGTGCCGGCCGGTGCGGCAGAGGACCGGGCGGGCGCCGTCGAGGCCGAGGGCGCGCAGCAGGTCGGCCAGGGGATGGTCGCCGGCGGCGTGCAGGCGGGCTCGCGGTGCCGGGTGCAGGCGGGACGGTCCGTGGGTGTGGACGAGCGAGCGCAGCGTGGCGCCCGCGAGCGTGGAGTAGAGCACCAGGTCGCCGGAGTGCGCCGGGCTGCTCGGGCCGAGTGGTCCGGCGAAGGTCAGGACGCGGTCGTGCTGGGTGTCGACGGTGACGGCGGCGCTTCGGGCGTTCAGGCGGACGCGGGTGGTGGCGGTGAAGGCATGCTCGCTCCACAGGTTGCGGTGGGCGGTACCGGCGGCGGGCGTGCTCAGTGCCGTGGCGAGCGTCCACAGGCCGGCGCCGCGCAGGTGCGGGCGGCGCAGCAGGTCCAGCCAGACGCCGACCGGACGGGGGCACCACGGGTCGTGGACCAGGAGGCCGAGGGTGATCTCCTGGTGCGGCCCGAGCGTGCTCGCGCGGTGGTCCCGGACGGAGAGGGCGACCAGTGATCGTCCGGCGACACGGACCGGGACGGCGCCGTCGGCCCCGGCGAGCACGGCCGCGGCGGCGTCGGCCGCGGCGTCGGTCGCGAACCAGGCCGTGAGGGTCGCCGCGTCCGAGGTGCGCGCGGGCAGTTCCACCGGGCCGTCGGGAGTGGGCTCGGCGCGGGCGGCGACGGTGAGGAAGGGGAAGCCGGCGGGGCGCCGTGGGTCGTCGTAGAGCTGGTACAGCCGGCGCTGGACGACGGGGCCGGTGTAGGGCGCGAGCCGCCGTTCGATGTGCGCGCGGGCGTCGGGGAGGTCGTGCTCGATGTTGGCGGCGTAGTGCTCCAGGCTGTGGCAGGCGGGGAACAGGTGCGTCGGGTCGGTGTAGTCCACGACGTACCGGTCGGGCCGGTCGGCGAAGCAGTTCCCGGCGCCCTGCCCGTCCAGGCTGGGGATGATGTCGTGCTGGTTGGTGATGCTGGCGACCCAGGTCGCGGGGTTCGCGGGCTCCTTGAAGTCGATCGGCGAGCCGATCGCGACGACGTGGGTGAGCCGGTACCGGGCGTTGAGCGCGGCGTCCCGGCTCAGGCTCATGACCGCCGCGCCGCCCGCACTGTGGCCGATCATGGCGAGGTCGGCGCCGGCGGGGATGCGGTGGTCGGCGATCGCCTTGGCGAGGGACCGGCTGTAGGGGCCGCTGTCCTGGACGGTGCTGCTGAACGCGCCGAGCAGGTCGGCGGGCGAGGCGTCGTCGGGGACGCCCATCCGCATCCCGGGCGCCAGCAGGACGTACCGCTCGACGTCGTCGGGGCCGCGCACGGTGAGCACCAGCGCCCGGCCGGTCGGCCCGATCGCGCGCAGGTCGCCGAGGAGGCCGAGCAGGGACGCGTCCCGGCAGAACCGCGCGGCCTCCCGCGAGGACGGCTCGGCGCGGACGGCGGCGCCGAGGCCGCGGTCCAGGCGCGCGATGGCGCGGTTGCTCAGCCCGGTCAGCGGGTCGGCGGTCGCGGCGCCCATGCCGGTGGCGATGAGCCAGGCGGTGTGGTCGTTCAGCGGGTTGCGGTCGAGCAGCGCGCGCAGCGCGAGGACCTCGCTGAACACGGGGGACACGGCGGTCAGCGCGCCCGCCGCACCGCGCTCCCCGACCAGGTCGCGCAGTGCGCCGGCCACGCCGGCGCGGCCCTCGCCGGCCGCCTCGATCAGGCGTCCGACCAGCGGGTCGCCAGTGAGCGCGGGATCGGTGCGGGCGACCGCGGCGATCCGCAGCCGCAGCGACGTGGTCATGACCGCGACGGGCAGGCTGGACGTGCCCGCGAACCCGCCGATCTTGGCCCCGAGGACGCCGAGCACGCCGCCGGACGGCGCCCAGCCGAGCCCGGCCGGGTCGGTGATCGCCCGGACCAGCGCCCGCTGCGCCCGCCACCCCTCCCGCGGCGCGCGGCACGCGGCGGCGGCGACCTGCGGATCGCCGAGCACGGCCGTGGCGTGCGCGGACGCCTCGCGCAGCGCGTGCGCGATCTCGGCCAGCTCCCGCGCCGCCGCCGGCAGCCCCGCACCGCCGGCGGCGCCGCCGGTCACGTTGTCGGGCGCCGGGCCGGCCGCGTCGGCTGCGCTGCCGAGTGCTGGGCCGGGCTTGTCGGGGGCGGTCATCGGCGGGCTCCGCGCCAGGTCATGCTCACGAAGCGGGGGCGGGGGTCTTCGGGGGTGTTGCGGGCCAGGACGTCGCTGATCGTGCGGGTCTCGGCGATGATCCGCAGGCCGGTGCGGGTGAAGGTCGCGGGGGTCAGCACGCGCGGGGCCAGCAGCGGGTTGGTGAGCGCCTGCGAGAACGCGTCGATCGCGATGATCTTGGTGAGGAGGGGCGGCAGGACGGCGGCGGGCGAGCCGGGCTCCTCGGCGAACAGGCCGACGTACAGCTCCAGGTCGTCCACGCTCCGGTACCGGTCGGCGAGGGCGTCCCGGACGCGCGGGTCGCCCGAGACCTGGGCGAAGCCGCGGGTCCTGGGGAAGCGGCAGTGGGCGCGGTAGTCGTTGTAGGAGGCCAGCCCCAGGGCGCGGCCGTCGGCGATCGAGGAGACCTCGACCTCGCGCAGCAGCGGGTCGGTGTTGAACAGGCCGATGCGCCCGGCGCGCTGCTCGGAGGCGTCCTCGAACAGCCGGCCGAGCCCGGGGCCGGGGATCAGGGCGGCCCCGAAGAGCGTCCGGGCGGCGGGCAGTTCGGTGTCGCCGACGACCAGGCTGGACGGGATGAGGCTGTGCCACCGGTAGACCAGGTTGAACTCGACCGACGCCCAGTTCTGCCGGTGCCAGGGCGCGTGCCGCAGCGTCCGGCCGAGGCGCGGGTCCAGCAGGAACCGGACGTGGTACGGCGTGATGTGGTTGATGTACTCCTCGACGACCAGCCGGATGACCTCGACGATGACGATGTTGCGGGCGGTCTGGAAGAGGCGTTCGTCGTCCCAGCCGGGGTTCTCCGAGGCGAGCGTCCGGGCGACCCGGTTGTGCTCGCGCAGGAACAGCACCGTCATCATCGTGAAGCCGACCTGCACGTTGCCGCGGTCGCCGCCGGTCGCGAACAGGGTGTCGCGCTGCGTGTCGGTGAGCCGCTCCATGCGCACGGCCGTCAGTGCCGAGAACTCCGCCTTGACCTTGCCGTCCTCGCACAGGAAGGGCGGGAACTCGCCGCCGTTGACGAGCCGGCTCTTCAGCAGGCCGCCCTCATGGGCGCGGACGGCGTCGGTGGCCTCGGGGGTCAGCCCGTACAGCGGGTTGAGGTCGATCTCGTGGTTGGACGTGCTGCGGCGCGGGTCGCGGGGCTCGCGGGACTCCCCGCGCAGGAACCCGTCCGTGAACCACTGGGCGAAGTAGGCGAACAGGACGGTCGAGCGGGGGCAGGGCGTCATCTCGCCGTCGCGGACGAACAGGTCGGCGGCCTGCTCCACCGTCGGGCGGCCGGTCTCCTGGCCGGGGACGGGCGGCAGATGGCGGCCGCTGTAGGTGCGGTCGGTCAGCGAGGACCAGGACGTGTAGGGCGCCATGGTGCTCAGCGGTTCGGGGCGCGGCGGCATCTCCCGGACGGCCTGGTCGATCACGGTCGCGTTGATGCGGCGGCGCAGCGCGGTGGAGCTCTCGGCGAGCCGCCACAGCGGCCGGCCGTGGGTGAGCGCCAGGTACTTCAGCCGGTTGCGGGCGCCGTCGGAGGCGAAGCCCCGGGCGCTCGGGCGGTTGTCCCGCATGGTCATGCCTCCTCGCGTGCCGGGGCGTCGAACGCCAGCGGGTAGCCGTCCGGGAAGACGTCCCGGTCGCGGCGGACGTCCCCGCCGGCGCGCAGGCCGGGTCTCAGCATGATCCGGCGGACGGTCTCGGCGATGACGACGCGGCCGGGGTGCACGCCCAGGCAGGCGTGCGGGCCGTGCCCGAAGTGCATCCAGGCGTGCGCGGGCCGGTCGGTCCGGAAGGCCGCGGGGTCGGCGACGGCGGTGCCGTCGAACATGGCGGAGGCGACCGCGGCGAGGACCAGGCGTCCGGCCGGGACGGTCGCCCCGCTGGGCAGCACGTGGTCGCGGGCGCAGTACCGGACGATCATCTTCAGGAAGGGGTCGAACCGCAGCGCCTCCCAGACATAGGGGTCGAACCGCCCCGGGTCGTCCGCGGCCGCGGCGGCCTCGGCGTGCAGCTCGGGCCGGCCGAGCAGCAGCGACACCGCGTTCGTCATGGACCCGGCGGCGTTCTCGACGAACCCGAGCAGCAGCCCGGCGACGTTGACCGCGACGCGCTCGTCGTCGAAGCCCAGCTCGGCGGGCAGCCGGGTGCGGACCAGCCGGCCGAGGACGTCCCCGCCGGCCGGTGCGGCCCGCCGCTCGGCGACCAGGCCGCGCAGGTACGCCATCATCTCCGCGCCCGCGGCGGCCGACGCGGCGCGCACGCCGGGATCGCCGGCGAAGTTGGCGGTGACGTCGGTCATGATGGCCCGCGACCAGCGCGACAGCGTCGGCTCGTCCGGCCCGGGGAAACCGAAGTAGCGGGCGCAGACCTTCAGCGGGACGCCCCGGAACAGGCCGGGGACCGCGTCGAGCTCCCCGCCGGCCTCGTCCAGCGCGTGCTCGGCGAGCTCCCCGGCGAGCGCGCGCACGGCGGGCACGTCCTCGGGCGCGAGCATGGCCTGCATCAGGCCCTTCTCGCGCCAGTTCAGCGGAGTCGCGTCGCGGGTCAGCATGATCGGGGCGCCGAGCGCGGCCTCCATCGACGGCCGGTAGGCGCTGACCGGGAACGACGCCGGGCTCGACAGCACGTCCACGACGTCGGCGTGCCGGGTGACCAGCGTGAACGCCGGGGCCGCGAGGACGGGCCGGTCGGCGCGCAGCTCGGCGAACAGCTCCCGCCAGTCGGCGCGCAACCACGCGGCCAGCCGGGCCTGGGCGCCGGGCGGATCGGCCCGGACGAGGGCGTCGTAGGTGGCGAGATACCCGTCATGCCGCATGGCACCAACTCCGAACTCGTGATCGGCCGGATCCAGAGAGTAAGGAACCGGTGCTGCCGCCGCCAAGGGATTCGACACTTTGAGTAGTTAAGTCAATTCATACGGTGACGATTGCCTATCTCTCAGGCAACTGCCTTGCGCACTGTTTCCGCAGTTCAATGGGGGTCGAATCGCGGGGGGAGCAGCATGGCGGAGCGTGCGAAGGTCGAGACGGTCCGGGTCTCGGAGGCCCGCCGGCACTCCTACCTGGTCGCGCTGGTCGTCCTGCCGCCCATCGCGGTGATCGCGGCGGTGCCCGTCGCGTGGGGGCGCGCGGTCGGGCCGCTGGACGTCGTGCTCGCCCTGGCGATGTACACCGTCAACATCTTCGGTATCAGCGTCGGCTACCACCGCCTGCTGACCCACCGCTCCTTCCGCTGCCCCCGCCCGGTGCGGACGGCGTTCGCCCTGGCGGGCGCGCTGGCCCTCCAGGGGCCGCCCACACTGTGGGTCGCCGAACACCGCAGGCACCACAAGTACTCCGACAAACCGGGCGATCCGCACTCGCCCTGGGTGTACGGCGACACCGGCCTCGCGCTGCTGCGCGGCCTGCTGCACGCCCAGGTCGGCTGGTTCTACAGCGCCCGCCGCCGGTCCAACCGCGAACACTGGGTGCCCGACCTGCTCGCCGACCCCGACATCCGCCGGGTGGACGCGGCCTACCCGGCGATCGCGGCCGCGTCCTTCCTGCTGCCCGCCGCCGCCGGCGGCCTGCTCTCCTGGTCGTGGACGGGTTTCTGGACGGCCCTCTTCTGGGCCGGCCTGGTCCGCTACGCGATCGTCCACCACGTCACCTGGTCGGTGAACTCGATCGCGCACTGCTTCGGCGACCGCGCGTTCGCCGCCCGGGACCGCTCCTCGAACGTCCGCTGGGTGGCGCTGCTGACCTTCGGGGAGGGCTGGCACAACTGGCACCACGTCGAGCCGACCAGCGCCCGGCACGGCGTCCTCAAAGGCCAGACCGACCCGAGCGCGGCCCTGATCCGGCTGCTCGAAAAGCTGGGCTGGGCTTACGACGTCCACTGGCCGTCCCCGGCCCGCATCGAGATGCAGGCGAACCGCGCCGGAGCGGAATCCGGCGGGGCAGCCCGGGAACCCGCGTCCCGGAAAGCCCCCAAAGCGGGCTGAGCGGTGCGGTTCTCCCGCACGCACGTCAGTGGTCGACGTGCTCGGCCGCGTTCTTCGGGAGAGCGGACATCACGAGCGCCGCCACGGCGTAGAGCACGGCGGAGACGACGAGGACGGTGCCGAGCGCATGGCCGTAGTCGCCCCGTTCCGGTGCGCCGGTCGCCGATTCGGTGGCGGTGGTGAAGAAGAGCGTGCCGAGAACGGCGATGCCGATGGCGCCGCCGATCTGGTTGACGGTCGACAGCACCCCGCCCCCGGCACCGGCGTCGCGCGCGGGGATTCCGGCGAGGACGACGTTGACGAGGATGGGCGCGCAGAGACCGAGCCCGAGGCCGCCGATGAAGAGCGCGAGGGCGAGGAGCGGATATCCGGGATCGCCGCCGTCCCCGACGACCGCCCACAGGACGAGCTGCGATGCCGCGATGGTGAGCGAGCCGCAGATCAGCAACGCTCTCCCGGCCCGGGCGGCGAGAGCGATGCCGAGCCCCGAGGTGACGATCGAGCCGAGCGCGTAGGGCAGGATCACCAGGCCGGTCTCCCACGCGGTGCGGCCGGTGCCGTCCTGGAGGTAGACCGACAGGGTGAGGAAGAACGACCCGATGCCGCCGAAGAAGAGCACGGACGCGCCCAGGCCGACCGTGAAGGCGCGGATCCGGAGCAGAGCCGGATCGAGGACGGGCTCGCCCCCGCGTCCGGCGAGGCGCCGCTCGTGGACGAGGAAGACCGCCAGCATGACGATCCCGGCGGTGAGAAGGGCGTAGCTGGTCCAGGTCCACCCCCAGGGCCCGGTCTGGATGATCGGCAGCAGCAGGAGCAGGATGCCCGCGGCCGCGAGCAGCGCACCCGGGAGGTCGAGCCGCGCGGTCGAGGTGGAGCGCGACTCCGGCAGCACCTTCGCGCCCATGACGAGCGCCAGGGCCGAGACGGGCACGTTGATCCAGAAGATGGTGCGCCAGCCCAGGCCGAACAGATCGACGTCGACGAGCAGGCCGCCGAGCAGCGGGCCCGCGACCGACGCGAGGCCCTGGACCGCCCCGTAGGCGCCGAACGCCTTGGCGCGCTCGCCCGGGGCGAACGACGCCCGGATGATCCCGAACACCTGCGGGACCATGATCCCCGCGGTCAGCCCCTGCGCGGCGCGGGTGCCGACGAGCATGCCCGGCCCGGCGGCCAGTGCGCAGAGCGCGGAGGTGGCCGTGAACCCGGTCAGTCCGATCATGAACAGGCGCTTGCGGCCGTACCGGTCGCCGAGCCGCCCGCCGGTGATCAGGCCCGCGCCCAGGGCGAGGACGTAGGCGGCGATCGTCCACTGGATCTGGGCGTCGCCGGCGCCGAGGTCGCGGGCGATCGCCGGGGCCGCGACGGTGACGATCGTCCCGTCGAGGAGGTCCAGGAACGAGGCGAAGAGCACCACCAGGAGCGCCGCGCCCGCGCCCGCGCCGGAGACCGGCGCCGGCGAACCGGCGGGGGCGCGCGTGCCCTCGTGAGGGATCTGTGAAGCGGTCATGCCGGGAACCATCGCCGCTATAGTTGCCGCCGAGTGACCGCTTTGTGCGTGAGGAGTGGGGAGCGATGGCCGCCACCTCCGCGCGGGCGCTGAAGCTGCTGTCGATCTTCGGGATCGGCGCGACGCTGACCGCCGGGGAACTCGCCGCCCGGCTCGGAACGTCGGTGCGGACCGTGCGGCGCGACATCGACACGCTCCGGGAACTCGGATACGAGATCGAGGCCGTGCGCGGGGCGGGCGGCGGCTACCGGCTCGGCCGCGCCACCCGGCTGCCGCCGGTCGTCTTCGACGAGGACCAGGCCGTCGCGGCGGCCGTCGCGCTGCAGACCGTCCCGGCGATCCTGTCCGGCATCCGGGAGAACGCCGCCCGCGCCCTCGCCACGCTCGGGCAGGCGATGCCCGCCCGCAGCCGCGCGCACGCCGAGTCGTTCACCGTCTCCGCGGCCCGCAACTACTGGGAGTTCCCCGCGGCGCCGATCGACGCCGAGGCCGTCCGCGCCCTCGGCGCCGCGATCAACCGGCGGCACGTCGTCCGCGCGGACTACTCCGGCGAGGAGGGAACGGTGACGCTCACGCTGGAACCGCACGACCTCGTCGTGTGGGCGGCACGGTGGTACCTCGTCGCGTTCGAACCGGACGCCGGCCGGTGGCGCGCGGTGCGCGTCGACCGCCTCGGACCGCGCATGCCCACGGGGACGCCCTTCCAGCGGCGCGACGTCCCGCACGGCGATCCGGCCGCCTTCGTCATGAGCACGCACGACCGCGGCGACACCCCGGCGGAGTGGCCGTGCCGCGGGTCGGCGCTCATCGCGCTGCCCGCGCCCGTCGTCGCCAGGTTCGCCCCCGGCGGATCGACGGTCGAGCACACCGCGGACTCCACCTGCCGGCTCACGCTCGGCGCGTGGTCATGGGCAGGGGTGGCCGGGCTGCTCCTGACCTTCGACGCCGACATGACGGACATCGAACCGGCAGAGCTCCGGCAGGCGCTGCGCACCCTGCGCACCCGAATCGACGAAGGACTCACCCGCGCCACGTGAGGGCAGCGTGTCACCGCTAGGGAAAGGCGACCTCGATGCCCAAGCCACCGCGTCCATCCCTTTATGAACGCAGGGGGCGGAAGAACTCGGTGATGTCGTCGGCGAGGAGGCCGGGTTCCTCGTGTGCCGCGAAGTGGCCGCCGCGGGGCATCCGGGTGTACCTGGCGACGTTGTAGGTGCGCTCGGCCCAGGAACGCGGGGGCCTGCTCAGATCGGCGGGGAAGACGGCCACGGCGGTGGGAACGTCCACCCGCTCGACGCGTCTGGTCATGCCGTGGACGTACTCGTAGTAAGGCCGGAACGACGTCGAGATGCTGTTGGTGAACCAGTACAGCGACGCCTGGGTCAGGACGAAGTCGTCGCTGAACCGGGCCGCCAGGTCGCCGTCGTTGTCGCTCCAGGCGCGGTACTTCTCCACGATCCAGGCCAGCAGGCCGGCCGGGGAGTCCGACAGGGCGTGGGCCGGCGTGACCGGCCGGGTGCTCTGCAGGTGCTGGTAGCCGCCCTCCTCCGCGTTCCAGGCGGCGACCTCGTCGAGGTAGGCCCGCTCCTCGGCGGTGAGGCTCGCGGGGTCGTAGCCGGCGGGCACGGCGACGGCCAGGACGTGGATCCCGGTGAGGAAGTCCGGGAAAGCCTCCGCGAGGCGGGACGTGACACCGGCTCCGAGGTCGCCGCCGTGCGCGGCGTAGCGGTCGAAGCCGAGTTCGCCGTGCATGAGCCGGTGCCAGATCTCGTGGGTCTGGAGAGCGGGCGGCAGGGACGGCCGCTGGGGCGAGAACGCGAAGCCCGGCAGGGACGGGACGATGACGGTGAAGGCGTCCGCGGCGTCACCGCCGTGCTGCGACGGTGCCGCGAGGCGCTGGGCGAGGGCGGTGAGCTCCAGGAACGTGCTTGGCCACCCGTGGGTCAGGACGATCGGCAGGGCGTCCGGCCGCTCGCCGTCGAAGCGCAGATAGTGGACGGGCGTCCCGTCGATGTCGGCGGTGTGGGAGGGCAGCGCGTTGAGCGCGGCCTCCTGCGCGCGCCAGTCGTAGCCGGTGGCCCAGTACTCCACGAGGCGGCCCAGTTCAGCGGGGTCGGTGCCGGCCTGCCACCCGTCCAGGGGCCACGGGGCCGGCCGGCGGGAGGCGCGCAGCCGCGCCCGGAGATCGTCCAGATCGGCGTCGCTCACCCTGATCAGGGGCCGGTCGTCGGGCACGGGATCCTCCTTGGGAGTCTGGGCCATCCTCGTCAGCCGGGGGAGGGCGGTGTGCGCCGGCGGAGGCGGAGCATGCGGTAGACGGTGGCGCTGAGGTGGCCGCGCAGCGTGTCGTCGTCCAGTTCGGCCAGCCGCGGATCCAGGCCGGCGAGCATCAGGGCGCCGCTGACCATGGCGCTCTGCACGAGCGTCTCGGCGTCCGGGTCCGGGCCGGTCAGGACGGCCTCGATGCGCTCCTCCAGCTCCAGCAGCGGCGGGCGGCTCCGCACGAGCCGGCCCACCTGCGGATCGGTCATGATCATGGCGAGCAGCCGGCGGTGCCGCACCACGAGGTCGACCACGCCGTCCAGCGCGACGCGCAGCCGGTCGGTGCGGTGCCGCCGCGCCTCGGCCGCGTCCGCCACGGCCTCCAGCTCGGCGAGCGCGGGCGCGATCACGGCGCCGACGATGTCCGCCTTGGACTGGAACTGGTGGTAGACGGCGGCCTTGGTCACGCCGAGCTCGTCCGCGATCATCTGCAGCGAGGTGCCGCCGACCCCGTGCCGCACGAACAGCTCCAAGGCGGCCGTCAGCAAACGGCTCCGCGCCGTCCCCACCTGCGCACGCTCCTCTGCCCCGCCCGATGGTCCAGCAGACCACGGAGCCTACCCAGGCCGCGGGGGGCGCGCGGATCAGATGGCGCTTCCCACGTCGCGGGCGACGAGTTCGTCGGCGGCCCGCTCGGCCACGGCGGCGATGGTCATGGACGGGTTGCAGGCCGCGGTGGTGCCCGGCATGAGCGCCCCGTCCAGGACGTAGAGGCCGCGGTGGCCGAGGACGCGCCCGGCGAGGTCGCACACGATGCCCATGGACGCGCCGCCGAGCGGATGCCAGGTGGACGGCACCACCGCGTTCGTGTCGAGGAGCAGCGACGCCGGCCCGGCGATCTTGCCGGCGCGCTCCTGGAGCCGCGCGTACAGCGGGCCGTCGCCGCCCTGCGGCCAGCGCAGGACGGCGTCGTCCCTCTTCGCGTCGTAGGTGAAGTGCCCGCGGCCCTCGCTCACGCCGTAGCCGACGAGCATGGTGGAGCGCAGGTTGGCGGGCAGCGGCGGCAGGGACGCCTGGATGACGGTGTTCGCGGTGGCCGGGTCGTCCCATTCCTTACTGCCGTAGACGACCGGGCCGCCCTGCGGGGCTCCGAAGTCGTCGGCGAAGTCCGTCCAGACGTAGATGCGGTCGCCGTTGGTGCCCCAGTTGGTACCGAGGCCGTCCGGCATGTCCGGGATCTGGTCCTTCGCGGCGGCGCGCATCAGCAGCCTGGTGGTGCCGGCGGTGCCGGCCGCCATGACCAGGGCCCGCGTCGTGATGATCTTCTTCTCCAGGACGGTCCCGTCGGTGGCGATGCGGTCGACGAGGACCTGCCAGCGGCCGTCCGCGGTCTTGGCCACATCGGTGACGTTGTGCCGGGTCGCGACCGTCACGAGACCGGTGGCCTGGGCGGCGGCGATGTAGGTGACGTCGACCGAGTGCTTGCCGCCGTTGTTCACGCCCAGCGAGCAGTCGCCGTTGGTGTAGGACGGCTTCATCTCGCCCTTGAGTTCGCGCAGCGCGAAGGACCAGTCGATCGGCATCGGGATCTTCGACACCGCGTAGCCGGCGCGTTCGGCGTTGCCGGCGAAGATGCGGGACGGCCGGTAGGTGGCACTGTCGATCAGCTCGTCCGGCGCGGTCTGGATCTTGAGCATGCGCGCCACCCGCCGGTAGTACACGCGGTCCATCCGGGCGTAGTCGAGCCCCTCGGGCATGGTCGCGTTGAAGAGGTCCTCGGTCGGCTGGAGGGTCATGCCCTGGTACACCAGCGACCCGCCGCCGACGCCCGCGGCGCACATGATGTTCATGCCGTCGCCCTTCACCAGCTCCAGGAGCCCGGTGTAGGGGTCGTGCGCGGGCATCGGGATCCCGAAGAGCTCCGGGTCGAGGCCCATCCACATCGCGCGCCTGTCCGGGCTCAGGGCGTGCGGGAACGTCTCGGCGTCCGGTCCGGTGCGCCACCAGATGCCGCGTTCGAGGACGAGCGACGGCACCCCGGCCTGCGCGAACCGCAGCGCCGCGACGCCGCCGCCGAATCCCGAGCCGATGATCACGAGGCGGTGCTCCGCGCGGGTGACCGGCACGCGCCGGCGCGCGCCCGCCCGGGCGTGCGGGGCTCCGGCGGCGGTGGCCCCGGCGGCGGCGAGCCCCGCGGCCGCCGTCGCGCCGGCGAGCAGTGTGCGGCGGCTGATCTCGGCCATGGGACTCCCCATCCCCACCCCGGAACCGGTTCCGGAACCGCCGGTGGTTACTTGCGAGTAGTGGCCCGAGGCTAGTGATCAGGACGCCCCTATGTCTAGCCGTTCGGCTACTTTTCGAGTAGCCGAACGGCTAGTGAGGTGCGGGACGGTCAGCCGATCCGGAAGCTGCCGGTCGGCGAGACGTGCGCGCCATATCCGGGGGAGATGAAATTGAACGGCGGTGGGGTGGGGAACACGCAGAACGGGTCCGTGAAGAGGAGCACCCGCCCGTTGCTGTCGTTGGCGACCACGTGCGCGCCCGGAGGCATGGATTGGCAGGTCGTCGCCGCCGGATATTCCCTGAGCCTGGTTCCGGCCAGGGAGACCTGGGCGCCCTCGGTCACGAAAACAATGATCTTGCCTTCCGGGGCGGCGGCCCGTCCCCCGGCGCTCGCCGGTGCGGCGGCGGAGGTGAGCAGGACCGCCGAGAGCGCGGCGGCGGCGATGGCGGCGGGGGTGCGTGCGGGACTGGACATGCGAGCTCCTGGAGCCGTGGCGGTGGGGACGCGGTGTTGATGCCCTCGCACTCTCCGTTCATAACGCTCAGCAAGGTTGCTGTAACGGTTTGTAGTTACTTTCGATCCGGCGTCGGTCTCTGACGTGCGGTTACTCGGCGGATAAGGATCGTCGCAACGGAGCGTCATTGACCTGTGACGTTACGTCAATTAGCTTGGCTCGCTGTCGGACCGCCGGTTTTCCCGTGCCGTCCGGCGGGATTCTCCGCGTGCACCGGAAAGGGCCTTGACCTGCAATGCTGCATACTCTCATCGTCGGAATGGGCAGGTCGGGGCAGGGATTGCACCTGCCGGCGCTGGCCCGGGTGCGCGCCGCGGCCCCCGGCCTGCTGGCCCGGACGCCCGTCCTCGCCGTCGACCCGTTCCGCTCGCCGGTGCAGGTCCCGGGGGTGGTCGCGGCCGGGTCGCTGGAGGAGGCGGCGCGGCTGCGTCCCCCGGCCCGGACCGTGGTGCACCTGTGCACGCCGCCCGGCGCCCGCGCGAGCGTCCTGGCCGGCCTCGCCCGGCTCGGCTACCGCAAGATCATCGTGGAGAAGCCGCTGGCCGTGGACCTGGCCGGGCTGGTGGCCGTGGCCCGGATCCGGCGCCGCTGGGGCCTGGACGTCACCGTCGTCACGCACTGGCTCGACAGCGCCCTCACTCGGCGGCTGCGCGCGGCGGTGCGCGGCGGGCAGCACGGGGAACTGCGCCGCATCGAGGTGATCCAGAACAAGCCCCGGTTCACGCGCAGCGCCGCCGCCCACGACCATCCGACCGCGTTCGACGTCGAGCTGCCGCACGCGCTCGCCGTGGTGCTGAGCCTCGCGGGAGGCGCGCGGATCGCCGCCGCCTCCTGGGACGACATGGTCGTCGAGCCGTTACGGATCCCGCGCCTCGGCCGCGCCCGGCTCCGGCTCGACCACTTCACCGGCGCCCGCACCGAGATCGACTCCGACCTCACCTCGCCGGTCCGCGAGCGGCGCATCACCCTCGAATTCGACCGGGCCGTCCTCATCGGCCACTACCCCTGCAGCGAGGCCGACCACACCGCGCAGCTGCGGGTCGTGCGCCCCGGCGGCGACACGGCCCGGCACGTGTTCACCGACGACGCGTTCGCGGCGTTCCTGCGCGGCGCCTACGACCGGTACGCGGGGCCGGCGGCCGGCATGCACCGGACGCTGCCGGTGCAGGTCGACGCCGTCCGGCTGCTCACCGAGGCCAAGCACCTCTGCGCCCTGCAAGGGGCCGGGACGCGCCCGCGCGAGGAGGTGCGGGATGCCGTGCACTGAGGCCGCGCCCGCGGAGGTCCGCCTCGCCGGGCTCGGTGACGAGGCGGCACCGGACCTCGCCGGCCAGATCGGCGCGGTCGCCGAGCTGGGCTGGAACCGGCTGGAACTGCGCACCATCGACGGCACGCCCATCGCCGCCTTGGACGAGGACGCGTTCCGCCGGGCCGCCGAGCGCCTGGCGGCCACCGGCACGTCCGTGGCCGGGGTCGCCTCGAAGATCGGCGACTGGTCCCGTCCGGCCACCGGCGACTTCGCCGCCGACGTCCGCGAACTGGAGGTCCTCGCCCGCCGCTGCGCCGTGCTCGGCACCCCGCTGGTGCGGGTCATGTCGTATCCGCGCGGCGGCCTGGACGAGCCCGAGTGGGGCCGCCGCGCCCGCGAGCGGCTGCGCGAGCTGGCGCGCCGCGCCGAGGACCACGGGCTGGTGCTGGCGCACGAGAACTGCGCCGGCTGGGCGGGCGCCCGCGCCGACCGGATGCTCGACCTGGTCACCGGCATCGGCAGCCCGGCGCTGCGGCTCCTGTTCGACATCGGCAACGGCGTGGCGCACGGGTATCCGCCGCTGCCGATGCTGCGCGACATCGTGTCCCACGTCGTGCACGTCCACGTGAAGGACGCGCGGGCCGGCGCCGGAGGCGAGGCCCTCTTCGTCCCGCCCGGCGAAGGCGAGGCCCGGGTCACCGAGTGCCTGGAGGTGCTGTTCCGGAACGGGTACGGCGGCGTGCTGTCCATCGAGCCGCACGTGAAGCTGCGGCCGCACCTCGGATCCGGCACCGGAGACCGGGCCGGGTTCGTCGCATGCGGGCGCGCCCTGGAACGACTCGTCGCGCGGACGGCGCCCCCGACCGGCGGCGGACGATGACCGCGCACCCGGTTCCCCCGCCGCTGACTCCCGGCGACCGTGACCTGCTGCTCCGCCTCCTCGACCTGCCGACCGCCGGCCCGCTGGAGACCGGACCGGACGCGCCGCCGTCCCGCCTCGCCGAAGCCCAGGACGCCTACGGCCGCCACGCCGCCGCGATCGGCCTGCGCGTCGTGCGGCACGCCCCGGCGGAACCGGCCGACCTCGCCGCCGGGCCCGTCCCCGCGCCGGTTCGCGAAGCCATGGCGTGCCCGCGCTTCCTCGCCGACCAGCCGAGCCTCGTGCTGCGGCTGGGGCCGGACGACCTGCCCGCCGCCCGCACGGTGATGTTCAACGTCCACCTGGACACCGTCGCGGGGCTGCAACCGGCGCGCTTCGACGGCGAACGGTTCCACGGGCGCGGAGCGATCGACGCCAAGGGGCCCGCCGTGGCGCTGCTCGCGGGCATCCGCGCGGCGTGCTCGCACCGTCCCGCGCTGGGACGCGACATCGGCGTGCTGGTGCAGGCCGTCGCGGGGGAAGAGGGCGGCGCCATGGGCGTCTTCGGCACGCGCCCCCTGGTCCGGCGCGGTTTCACCGGACGCCTGAACGTCTTCTGCGAGCCGACCGGCGGGCGCTTCCTGCCGCGCAGTACGGCGGCGATGACGGCGCGCATCGCCGTCGACGGCTCGGACGCGGTCGACGACCGTCCGGGCGGCGGGCACAACGCCAGCGTCCTGCTGGGCTTCCTCGCCCAGCACCTGGGCCGCGCGCTCGACCCGGCGGCGTCCGAAGCGGCGGTCTGCGTCGCGGGCCTGCACACGGGCACGCGGCACAACAAGGTGTACGGGGGCGGCTCCCTCCTGCTGAACATCGGCTACGCCTCGCCGGAGGCCGCCCACCGCCTGGAACGGCGGCTGCTGGACGCCCTGGACGAGGGTCTCGACGAGTTCGCCTCACTCTTCGGAGGCACGGCCCTGTTCGGCCGTACCGCCGCCGACGCCCGCGCCATCACCCACCTGGAGTGGCGCAAGCACGGGCTGCCCGTGCTGGACGACCGCGACGCGTGGGGCCACGCGCTGCTGCGCGACCGCGCCGGCATCCCGCCGTGGCCCGCCGCCGAACCCGCCTTCACCTGCGACGCCATCTGGACGGCGCAACTGCCCGGCGCCTGCACCGTCGTCCTCGGACCCGGCGACCTGGCCGCCAACAACGCCCACGCCGCCGCCGAGTTCGCCGCCGCCGCCGACCTAGCCGACTTCGCCACCACCATCTCCCACCTCCTCACCGCCTTCACCGACGAAAGGAACAGATCGCCGTGACAGTGACCCCGTCCGCCAGAACGCCCGCTCAGGATCCAGCCCTCCCGCTCCCGCTTCCCGTCCCGCCGCTCCCGTCCACCGACTCTCCGGGCCGGGTGGGCTACGCCGATCTGGTCGGGTTCGCCGCTGCCGTGTTCGCCTCGCTCGGGATGCCGGCCGACCGGGCGCGGGCGGCGGCGCGGGCGTTGTGCTACGGCGACCTCACCGGCATGACCTCCCACGGGCTCACCAACCTCGCCCGCCTCTACCTGCCGCTGTTCGAGGAGGGGCGGGTCGACCCGGAGGCGGAGCCGCGCCGGGTCGCCGACCGGGGAGCGGCGGTGCTCCTGGACGCCCGCGGCGCCCTCGGCCTGTGGCTGGGCGGGGCCGCGATGGACCTCGCCTGCGAACGCGCCGCGACGTTCGGGATCGGGATGGTCGGCGTCCGCGGCGCGACCCACTTCGGCTGCGCCGGGTACCACGCGCTGCGCGCCGTGGAGCACGCCATGATCGGGCTGGTCACCGCCAACTGCGGCGGGCAGCGCATCGCCCGGCCGCCCGGCGGCGCGCTGGCGATGCTCGGCACCAATCCGCTGAGCGTCGCCGCACCGGCCGGGCAGCACCCGCCGTTCGTCCTGGACATGAGCACGACCGCCGCGCCGACCGGGCGCGTCCGGCAGGCGGCCCGCGAGGGGCGGCCGATCCCCGCGGGGGTGCTGAGCGGCGACGACGGCGCGGCGGTCACCGATCCGGCCGCCTTCGACGCGGGACGGGCGCACCTGCTGTGGCTCGGCGGCGAGGCCGGGCAGTACAAGGGGTTCGGGCTCGGCATCGCGGTGGAGGTCCTGTCCGCCGTGGTGTCCGGCGCCGGCCTCGGCGCGCATCCGGACGCGCTGCGCGGCGACGGCGGGCCCGGCGGCCGGGACGACGACATCGGCTTCTGCGCCGTCGCGATCGCGCCCGGCGCGCTGCGCGCCGGTGCCGACGCCGACGCGGGCGCGCTGTTCGGCGCCCTGCTCGGCTGCCCGCCCACCGACCCGGCCGAACCGGTCCGCTACCCGGGCTGGCACGAGCACTGGCGCGCGCGGGAGCGCCGGCGCCACGGCGTCCCCGTCGGCGGGGAGCTGTACCGGGAGTTGTGCGACGTCGCCGCGCGCCACGGCGTCCCCGCGCCCGCCCTGCTGGAGCGCTCGTGACGGCGCCGCTGCGGGTCGCCGTCATCGGCCTCGGGGTGATCTCCCGCTTCTACCTCGCCGCGCTGCGCGACTCGCCCGCGATGCGGCTGGTCGCCGTCTGCGACAGCGACCCGGCGGTGTCGGCCGCCCACCCGGTGCCCGGCTACACCGATCATCGCCGGCTGCTCCGTGAGACGTGGCTGGACGCGGTGGTGGTCACGGTGCCCAACGACGTGCACGCGCAGGTCTGCGCGGACGCGCTCGAACACGGCGTGGCCGTCTGCGTGGAGAAGCCCCTCGCCCTCGACACCGCGCAGGGGATCGCGCTCCGCCAGCTGGCGGAGCGGCGGGACGTCCCGCTGTTCACGGCCTTCCACCGCCGCTACAACCAGGCGGTCGCCCGGCTGCGGGCAGAGTGCGCCGGTTCGCCGGTCGATGAGGTCACCGTCCGCTATCTCGAACGCATCGAGGACCACGCGGGCCCGGACGGCTGGTACCTCGACATGCGGCGCTGCGGCGGCGGATGCGTCGCCGACAACGGACCCAACGCCTACGACCTCGTCCGGCTCCTGCTCGGTCCGGCCGAGGTGACGTCCGCGCGGATCACGCGGGACGCGGGCGGCGTCGACCGGCAGGCCGACGTCCGCCTGCGCGCGGGAGACGGGCGCGCCCGGATCCTGCTCGACTGGTCCCACCCCGGTGAACGCAAGGACATCGAGGTGCGGCTGGCCGACGGGCGGACAGTCCGCGCCGACATGCTCGCCGGCCACCCCGGCTTCAAGGGCTCCCTCTGGCACGAGTACGTGGAGATTCTGGACGCCTTCGCCCGGTATGTCCGAGGGTCCGGGGAGTGCGACGGCGGCCTGGCGGCCCTGCGCTTCGTGCGGGACGCCTACCGCCTGGAGGATCCCGGACGGGCCCCGCACCGGCCCGCCGCGCCGGTGCCGGGAAGGGGCACGCGATGAACCCGGCCGAGGACGGCCCGAAGAGCGTGGTCCCCGCGATGGTCGTGAAGGTCCTCGCCCATCGCCGGACGGACCGGGGCATGCGGCTGGAACCGTTCGCCAGCCGGTGCGTCCGCGCGGGCGAGGTGCACGAGCTGGTGGCGACCGACCACGGTGAGACCGCCCCCGGCGCGCGGATCGACCGCGTCGCGTTCCTCGGCTTCGCGGAGATCGGCGCGGCGGGCGTGCTCGACCGCGGCGACGAGCTGTGGATCGGCGGGCAGCGCATCGGCGTCCTGCTCGGCTTCGACGGCTGCCATCTGCCGAACCACTACAACGTGCTCGTCCGGGCCGAGCCGCCGCGCACCGGGACCGAGCTCGGCCTGGCGCCGGGGACGCGGCTGGCGTTCCGCCAGGGCCCGTCACCGCACTGAATTCCGGCCGATTCATCGGCCGCTGACTGAATTGTGAGAAATGGCGATGACGCCTGCCCGAATGTCGGTCGATTATCGCCATACAGCCTTCGTTCGCGAGATATCCAAGCCTTACCTTAATTGCATGTTCGAGGCGGTGGACGGGCGGAAAAATAGGTAGTGCATTCAGCCCCAACGGCAGGAGGAAATGCACATGGTCATGGCCACCACCCAGTCCAACCGCCTCGAAGAGCGGTTCCGGCTGTGGGACCGCAACGGCAACGGCGCCATCGAGCGGGAGGACTTCGAGCGCGAGGCGGACGAGATCATCTCCCGGCTCGGCGCGCAGGGGACGCCCAAGGCGGACCAGCTCAAGCAGGCCTACCTCGGCATGTTCGACAAGCTGGCCGCGGCCGCCGGCGCCGACCGGCTCACCCGCAACCAGTTCCTGGCGGCCGCCGAGCAGGAGATCATCGGCAAGGGCGACGCCGGGTTCGCCGCGGTCGTGCGGCCCACCATCGAGGCGATCGTCGGCGTCCTGGACCGCAGCGGCGACGGCGAGATCTCCCCGGCGGAGATGCACGGCTGGTTCGCCGCGATCGGCCTGGAGGGCGAGGTCGCCGACCGCGCCTTCCGTGACCTCGACACCGACGGGAGCGGCAAGCTCTCGGTCGCCGAACTGGTCGACGCCGTCCGCGACTACCACCTCGGCCGGAACGACATCCCGCTGCTCGGTCGCTGACCGGGCCCTCCGGTAGGAACGCCGTCCGGGGAAGTTCCGCGGGCACCGCTCCGCGGGCCTCCCGGTCTTCCCCGGACGGTTCCCCACGCCCTCCACCAGCAAAGGTCGCAGAAGGAATCGTGCAGAAAACGCCGTCCGCGGCAGCGCCGGCCGCCGCGCCTCCTATTCCGTTCTTCAGTCAGGCAGCGAGTTTCGAAGAGAATTGGAGTGAGATCAGCAGGCATGTCACCGACGTCCTGGACAACGGGAAGTTCTCGCACGGCGCGAAGGTCGGGGAACTGGAGGACCGGCTCGCCGCCTGGACCGGCGCCCGCCACGTCGTGGCGGTCAACTCCGGCACCGACGCGCTGATCCTGCTGCTGCGCGCCGCCGGGCTGCGGCCGGGCGACGAGGTGATCGTCCCCGCCTACTCGTTCATCGCGACGGCCAGTGCCGTGGCGCTCGCCGGGGGCCTTCCGGTCTTCGCCGACATCGAGGAGGACGGGTACGGCGTCGATCCGGCATCGGTGGACGCCGCCGTCACCCCGCGCACAACCATGGTCATGCCGGTCCACCTGTTCGACCGCATGGCCGACCTGCGCGGCGTCCGGGACGTGGCGCGGCGCCACGACCTGACGCTCGTCGAGGACAGCGCCGAGGCCATCGGCATGCGCATGGACGGCGTCCACGCCGGGCTGCTCGGCGCCGGCGGGGTGCTGTCGTTCTTCCCCGCGAAGACGCTCGGCGGCATCGGCGACGGCGGGGCGGTGCTGACCGGCGACGCGGCGGTCGCCGAGAAGGCCCGGATGCTCCGCCACCACGGGCGCGGCGGCCGCACGCTCGACAACTTCCCCGGCATCTCCAACGCGACGGTGCTGCCGGGGCGCAACAGCAAGATGGACGACGTCCAGGCGGCCGTCCTGCTGGCCAAGCTCGCGACCCTCGACGCCGGCATCGCCCGGCGCGCGGAGCTGGCCGGCCGCTACGACGCCCGGCTGCGCGGCCTCCCCGGCGTCCGCGGCGTTCCCGGAGCGCGCCCGCCGCTCCCCGGGAGCAACCGCGTCGTCTACGTGTACCTCCTCCAGGTCGACGACCGGGACGCCCTGGCCGCGCACCTGGCCGCCCTCGGCATCGGCACGGAGATCTACTATCCGGTCCCGCTGCATCTGCAGCCGTGCTTCGCCCACCTCGGCCACCGGCCCGGCGACTTCCCCCGCGCGGAGGCCGCCTGCGCCGCCGCCCTCGCGCTCCCGCTCCACCCCGACCTGCGCGAGGCGGACGTCGACCGCGTCTGCGACGAGATCGAGGGCTTCCGCACCGGGAGGACGCGATGACCGCCCCGCCCATCGCGACCATCCCGTTCTTCTCCCCGGAGCTGTTCGAGGACGACCGGGAACTGCTCCTGGAGACCGTGCGCGCCATCGGCACCGGACCCGACCAGAGGTTCATCCTCGGCTGGCGGACCGCGCGCCTGGAGCGGGAACTCGCGGGCCGCGTCGGCGCCCGCGCCGCCGTTGCCTGCTCGAGCGGGACGTCCGCCCTGACCCTGATCCTGGCGGCCATGGGCGTCGGGCCGGGCGACGAGGTCATCGTGCCCGCGTTCGGCTGCCCGCCGCCGGCCGCGACCGTCCTCGACACCGGCGCCGTCCCCGTGTTCGCCGACATCGACCCCGTGCGGCTCACCATGGATCCGGCCGCCGCCGAGTCGCTGATCACGCCGCGCACCAAGGCGCTGGTGGCCGCCCACATGTTCTCGGTGATGGCGGACATGCCCGCGTTCCGCGCGCTGGCCGACCGGCACGGCCTCCGCCTGGTCGAGGACTCCGCGCTCGCCCAGGGCGGGACGCTGCGGGGCCGTCCCGCGGGCCGCTGGGGAGACGCCGGGCTCTACTCGTTCGTGCAGGTCAAGACCTTCGGCATGCCCGGCGAGGGCGGCGTGGTCATCACCGACGACCCCGCCCTCGCCAGGGACGTGCGGATGCTCCGCAACCACGGGCAGGACGGCGTCCAGCGGTTCGTCCACCACCGGATCGGCCACAACAGCCGCTTCGACGAGGTGATGGCCGCCTTCCAGCTGCACCGGCTGCCCGGCCTGGACGACCGGCTCGCGCGCCGCGCGGAGATCTTCGCCCACTACACCGAGCGTCTCGCGCCGCTCGCCGACCGCGGCCTCGTGACGCCCCCGGACGGCGGCGACGGCCGGTTCCACTACGTGTACACCGTCCTCACCGAGCAGCGGGACGCGCTGCGCGCCCACCTGGCCGGACACGGCATCGCCGCCCACGTGTACTACCCGCGACCGCTGCCCGCCCAGCCGGCGTTCGCCCCCTGCGCCCCGCCCGGCGGGTCCTGGCCGAACGCGGCGGACGCCGCCCGCCGCAACATCTCGCTGCCGCTCTACCCGAACCTGACCGACGCGCAGGTCGAGCACATCGCCGACACCGTCCGCACCTTCGCCGAAACCCACCCCGCCGAGACCCGCCCCACTGGCGCCCGCCCCGCCGACGCCCGCCCCGCTGACTCACACCGGGATCACGCATGAGCCATCAGACCGTTGTTCGCGTGCCCGGCGTGTCCGGGCGTGGCACCCTTGCCGCCTACGCACGCCTGGCCAAACTCGACATCTACGACTACTACCTCGGGCTCGTGGTCGTGTGGGCGCTGCTGGCGCCCGCCGCGCGCTGGGAACCGCGGACGTTCGGCCTGCTCGCGCTGACGCTGGTCGCCGAGGTCGTCGTCGTGGCCGCCATGGTCGGCTTCGACGACATCACCGGCCACCGCGACGGCAGCGACGCGGCCAACTACGGCTCCGACGCGGCGCGCCGCCGGCTCGCCCGCAAACCCCTCGTCGCCGGGACGCTCACCGAGCCGCAGGCGCTGCGCTTCTCCCGGGCGGCCGCCGTCGCCGGGTCGGCGCTGTGGGCGGCCGTGGTCGCGGCGGCCCCCTACCGCCCGGCGTGGGCGATCGTCCTGGCGGCGGTGTGCGTGGCCGCGTCCGTCCAGTACTCGTGGGGGCTGAAGATCAGCTACCGGGGGTTCCAGGAACTGTTCCTCATCGGCCTCGGGATCGGCTGGACGCTGGTGCCGTACGCGCTGCTGACCGGCGGGGCGACCGGGTTCGTCGTCGTGCAGGCGGTCCTGTTCGGATCCGGGCCGATGCTGTTCGGGCTGTACTCCAACACCAACGACGCCGACGGCGACCGGGCGGCCGGGCGCATCACCGTCGCCACCCTGGTCTCCGCCCCCGCGCACCGGCTGTTCATCGCCGTCATGACGTCCGCCCAGATCGTGCTCATCGCCGCCGCGTCGGCCACGGGGATCGCGCCGTGGTGGTTCGCCGTGGCCATGCTGCCGCTCGTCGCCATGCGGCTCGCCCACCTGGTGATCGGCTTCCGCGGCGACATCCTGCGGGTCCGCCGGATCGCGATCCACGCGCACCGCGTGACGGTGGTCCTGCTGGTCGCGGCCGCCCTCGTCGCCGGGGCGGCGGCGTGAGCGCCCCGCCGCTGGACGTCGCCGTGGTCGGGGCCGGCCCGGCCGGGCTGGCCACCGCGTACGCGCTGGCCCGGCAGGGGCGCACGGTCCGGGTGCTGGAGGCCGCCGGTGCCGTCGGCGGGCGGATGCGGACCGTCCGGGAGCACGGCTGCCTGATCGACACCGGCGCCGAGATGTTCCCCGGCCCCGCCGGCTACCCGGCGACCTGGGAGCTGATCGCCGACCTCGGGCTGGACCGCGACCCGGCCCCCGTGCCGAACGTCCGCGACGCCCTGGCCGTGTGGCGGGACGGCCGCGCCCGCCCGAACGCGGGCCGCCCGCTGGGCCTGCTGACCGGGGCGGGCCTGGGCCTGCGCGCCCGCGCCGACCTGATGCGGCTGCGGGCGCGGCTGGCACGGCTGGCGCGGGCCGGCGACCTCGACCCCGACCGCCCCGAACGGGCCGGCCTCACCGAGGAGACGGTGGCCGACCTGGTCCGGCCCTACCACCCGGACCTGTACGACCACCTCGTCCACCCGCTGGCCAGCGGCTTCTTCGGCTGGGACCCCGGACGCTCGGCCGCCGCCCCGTTCGCGGCGCACCTGGCCGCGTCCGGCGGCTCCCACACCTGGCACACCTACCGCGACGGCATGGACACCCTGGCCCGCGCCCTCGCCGACCGACTGGACGTCAGCACCGACCACCCCGTCACCCGCGTGACCGCCGACGGCGGCGTGGTCCGGGTGGAGTCGCCGTGCGGCACCGTCACCGCGCGGGCGGTGGTGCTCGCCGTCCCGGCCCCGGTCGCGGCCGGACTGTACGACGAGCCCCGGCCCGCCGCGCGGGAGTTCCTCGCCGAGTGCGGGTACACGCCGATGCTGCGGGTCAGCCTCGTCCTGGACGCGCCGCCGGAGCCGGCGCGGGCGAGCTTCGCGACGCTCATCCCCGCGACCGCCGACCCGCTGCTCAACGTCGTCACCCTCGACCATCGCAAGCATCCCGGGCGGGCGCCGCGCGGGCGCGCGCTGATCTCGCTCATCCCGTCGCCGCGCGGCTGCCGCGAACTCTTCGGCGCGCCCGACCGGACGGTCGCCGAGCGGCTGGTCGCCCGTGCCCGGCATGTCGTCCCCGGCCTGGACGCCGCCGTTCCGCCCCACGTCCTGGTGCACCGGTTCCGGCACGGGCTGCCCGAGGCGACGCCGCGCGCCCTGCGGCTGCGCGGCGCCTTCGCCGACCGCCCCGCCGGAGCGGTCGAGTACGCGGGGGACTGGGTGCCGCTGCGCCCGTGCAGCGAGGGCGCGGTCACCTCCGCCGCCCTGGCCGCCGAACGGGTCCGGGCCCACCTGTCGTCGTCGGCGAACGTCCGGCCGTTCTCGCCGGCGAAGAGCGCTCCGGCGAAGAGCGAGAGGTGAACGGATGACCCCCTTCGGCAGGCGCATCGAACTGGGCACGCTGTTCGAGGACGTGGCCCGCCGCGGTCACTCCACCACCGTGCACCTCAGCCGTCCGCTGGACATCGCCCCCGGCGGCGGCACCGTCCTGGACCTGCCCGCCCTCGCCGGGCTCGTGCGGGACGCCGCGGGATGGCTCGCCGCGGCGGGAGTGAGACCCGGCGACCGCGTCGCGATCAGCAAGCGCGACCACTGGGACATGGTGCTGCTGTGCTGCGCGGCCGCCCGCCTGGGCGCGGTGCCCGCGCCGCTGTCGGCGCACCTGGAGCCGGACGTGCTGGACGTCCTGCTCGAACGGCTCGACCCGGCACTGCTGGTCGCGGACGCGGCACGGTCGGCGGCGGCGTCGGTGGCCGTCCCGAGGCTCGTGCTCGGCCCCGGCGGCGGCGCGGGAGAGGCCGGCGGGCCGCCCGTGCTGTCGCTCGACGACGTGCGCGGCCACCCCGAGGCCGCTCCCTGGCGCCCGCCCGCCGACGACCCCCTCGTCATCCTGCACACCTCGGGCACGACCGGGGTTCCGAAGCTCGTCGTCCACTCCACCCGCACGCTGCTGCGGCGCCTCGCCGACTTCGAGGCTCACCGGTGGCCCGTGCTCGCGAGCCGCCCGGACGACGTGGTGGCCGCCGCCTTCTCCTTCGCGCACGGGCGCGCGCTCGCCTGGACGGTCGCCGCCGCGGCCCTCGGCCCCGCGAAGATGCTGGTGGTCACGTCGGCGGACTGGGCCGAGGCCCGCCCGCTGCTGGCGGAGCACCGGCCGACCGTCGTGGAGGCGCAGCCCTCGACGTTCGCGCGCTGGCGCTCCCACGCGCGGTCGGGGGTGTTCGACCGCGTCCGCCTCTACATCAGCACGTTCGACGCGGTGCACCCGCCGACCGTCCGGACGTTCCTCGGCGCCACCCGGCATCCGCGCCCGGTCTGGCTGCAGGGCTGGGGGCAGAGCGAGACGGGACCGCTGACCTTCCGGTTCCTCACCCGGCGCGCCATGCGCGCCGAGCACGACCGGCATCCGACCACCCGCGACCTCGGCCGTCCCGTGCCCGGCCGCACCCGGCTGCGCGTCATCGACCGCTACACGCTGCGTCCCGTCCCGCGCGGCACGGTCGGCCTGCTGGCGTGCAGCACCAGGGCGCTGTGCCTGGACTACGTCGCCGAGCGCGAACGCTACCTGCGCAAGCGCGCCGGACAGTGGTTCATCACCGGCGACCTCGGCGTCCTCACCCGGAGCGGGCGCCTGCTCCTGCTGGACCGGGAGGCCGACTCCCTCCCGAAGGCCAGCTGCGTCGAGGTCGAGGACGTCATCGAGGACCGGGTGCCCGGCGTCGTCGAATGCGTCGTGCTGAGCATCCCGGGCCGTCCCGCGCAGCCCGTGCTCGTCGTCGAGGACGGTCGCCTCGACCCGGGCCGGTGGCGCAGCGCCGTCGCCGACCTGCCGGAACTCGCCGAGCCCGTCGTCACGACGTGGGAGCGGATACCGCGCACGGCGACCGGCAAGGTGCGGCGCGCGGCCCTCCGCGAGCGCCTGGGCCTGCCACCCGAGACCCACGGGACGGGGAAATGGACATGAGGACCGCCACGCCCCGCACCCCGGTCGACCTCGTGGCCCGCCCCCTGGACGGGACGGTCGTGCGCGCGCTCGGCGACTCCCGCGCGATCCGCGTCGCCGCCGCCCGGCTGCGTGCGCTCGGCTGCCTGGTCGAGACCGGTGGCGCGGCTCCGCCGGACGCGCCCGCCGGGTGGCTGGGCGTCGTCCACGCGCCCTTCGTGTCCGGGGATCGCGCGTTGCCGGAGTGCCGTATCGGCTGGTCCGGGCCGGTGGCGGTGCCCATGGCCGGGGAGCGGGACGTGCAGGCCGCCTGCGGCATCATGCACGTCCACGGGCGCGCCACCGGCGGGCCGCGCGCACTGCCGGTCGACTTCGCCTCGGTGTGCGCCGGTGTCCTCGCGGTCCAGGCGATCGCCGCCGGGATGCTGGCCGTGCTGCGCGGCGGGACGCCCGTCCGCGCGGCGACGTCCGTTGCCCAGGCCGCCGCGCTGGCGCTCAACCAGTACGTCGCCGTCGCCACGTCGGACCCGGGCGCCGGACGGTGCCCGCCCGAGGCCGCCGAGCGGACGCCGCCGTTCCGGTCGGCCGACGGAGTCCGGTTCGAGATCGAGACGTTCGCGGCCGAGAACTGGCTGGCCTTCTGGACGGCGCTCGGCGCCGGACGGCCCGCGATCGTCGCGGGCTGGCCGCCCTTCCAGCAGCGGTTCGCCACCGCGACCTGCGCGCTTCCGCCCGCGTTGCAGGCCGCCGCCGGGACGCTCTCCTACCTGGACATCCGTGCCGCTGCCCGTGCCGCCGGCGTCAGCATCGTGGAGGTGAGCGAGGACGCCGCATGGCCGCTGCCGCCGCCCGCGTCCCCCTGGCGGCTCCAGGCGACCGCCGGGCCGGACGGCCGGATGCCGGCGTGCCGTCCCGCAGGTGGCCACGCCCCTCTCGGCGGCCTGCGCGTCGCCGAGGCCACCAACCGGATCCAGGGGCCGCTCGCCGGGCACCTGCTCGGGCTGCTCGGCGCCGAGATCGTCCGGCTGGAGCCGCCGGGCGGCGACCCGATGCGCGGCGTCCCGCCCCTGGCGGGCGACTGCTCCGCCCGGTTCCTCGCCCTGAACCGGGGCAAGGGCGCCGTCGAGGCCGACCTGAAGACCCGCGCGGGACGCGAGACGGCGCTCGGGCTCATCGCCTCGTCGGACGTCTTCCTGCAGAACTGGCCGCCCGGCCGCGCGGGCCTGTTCGAGCTGGACGCCGGTGACCTGGCCGCCGTCCGGCCCGGCCTCGTCTACGCGCACGCCGGAGGCTGGGCCGAGGCCCACCCCGAGCCGCAGCCCATGGGCACCGACTACCTCGTCCAGGCGTACACGGGAGTCGCGGCCCTGCTCGCGGAGCGCGGGCGGCCTCCGGCGCCGACGCTGATGACCGTCATCGACGTCCTCGGCGCGCTCATCAGCGCCGAAGGGGTCCTCGCGGGCCTGCTCGCCCGCGCCCGCACCGGCACCGGCATCCGCGTCGAGACCGCCCTGGCCGACGCCGCCCGCCTCCTACACGACACCCACCCCGACCTTCCGGCCGCGCACGCCGACCACCCGCCTGCGGATACCGCGCCGACCGCGCCTGTGGTCACGGACCTTGCGGCGATGGCTGCCGACCCCGCGTACGAGGCGGTCTTCGAGAGCGACGGTGCTGCCGCCTACAGCCGCAGCCCGTGGACCTTCACCCCGCAGCCCTTCCACTCCTGAAGAGAGGCCCCATGCACACCGCCGCCGCTTCCACCTGGAGATCCGCCAACGGCGTCACCCTGGTCGACCGGGTTCCCGCCGAGACGCGCGCGGCCTGGACCGCCGCCGGGCTCTGCCCCGGCCGGGACCTCTACGCGCTGTTCCGCGACCACGTCCTCGCCACGCCCGAACGCGAGGCCGTGATCGACGGCGCGGGCGTCCTCGACTACGCCGCGCTCGACGGGCGTGTCCGCCGGGCGGCCGCCGCGTTGCGGGCCGCGGGCCGGGGATCCGCCGACATCATCGCCGTCCTGCTGCCGAACGGACGCGACGCCGTCGTCGCCGAGCTGGCGATCGCGGCGATCGGCGCCGTGGCCCTGCCGATCCCGCACACGCACGGGCGGCGCGACATCGCCCGTCTCCTCGCGCGGTCCCGCGCCGCCGCGCTCATCACCGCTCCGGACAAGGCCGCAACGGCAGCCGGACCGGACGACCTGCAACGCTGGACGCCGAGCACCCCTCCGGCGGACGGAATCCACTCCCTCGACGAAGCCGACGACGACGCCGTGCGGGCCTGGCGGCCCGAAGCCGTCGACCCGGAGGCACCGGCCCGCATCCTGATCTCCTCCGGGTCGGAGTCGGAACCGAAGATGGTGGCCTACTCCCACAACGCCATGGGAGGCGGGCGCGGCAACTACGTGGCCGCCCTGAAACGCGGGCCCGACCCGATGCGAGCCTTGGTGCTGGTGTCGCTCGCGTCGTCGTACGGATCGCTCGCGACCTCGGTGATCGTGGCGCGCCACGGCGGCACGCTGGTGCTGCTGCCGCGCTTCGACGCCGCCGTCGCGCTCGAAGCGGTCGAGCGGCTCCGCCCCACCCACCTGTTCGCCGTTCCCACGATGCTGTGGCGCATGGGCGAATGCGACGCCGGCGCGGACCTGTCGTCGCTCCGCGCCGTCGTCTCCAGCGCGGGGCCGGTGCACGAGCACGTCCGGGACGCCTGCGTCCGCCGGTTCGGCATGCCGCCGATCAACATCTACGGCTCCAGCGACGGGGTCAACTGCCACACCGGCCACGACCCGGCCCGCTGGGAACCGGGGCTGGCCGGCGTCCCCGATCCCGAGGTGGCGCGGATCAGCGTCCGCGACCCGGAGGGGCGGGCCCTGCCCCCGGGCCGGGCGGGGGAGATCTGGGCGCTCGGGCCGATGACCCCGCTGTGCTACGTCGCGGCCCCGGACCTGGACGCCCGGTACCGGGCCCCCGGCGGCTGGGTGCGCACCGGCGACCTCGGCCGCCTGGACGGCGACGGCACGCTGTGGGTGCTCGACCGGCTCAAGCGCGTCGTCATCCGCGGCGGTATCGGGATCTCCCCGGCGGAGGTGGAGCGCACGCTCATCGGCCACCCCGACATCGCCGACGTGCACTGCGTCCCGGTGAGCGACCGCGACCTCGGCGAGCGGATGTGCGCCTGCCTCGCCCCGCGCCCCGGCGCCCTCCCGCCCACCCCGGCCGCCATGATCGCGTACCTGCTCGACCGCGGCCTGGACCGGCGCGGGCTGCCCGAACGCTTCCTGACGCTGCCGGAACTCCCGCTCGGCCCGACCGGGAAGGTCAACGTCTCCGCCCTGACCCGCATCGCCGCCGAGACCGCCGTCCCCGCCGTCCCAGCGGACGCCGCGGGCCCCGTGCGGCGGCCGAACGCCTGGATGTGAGGAACCGCAGGTGAACGCGACGTCCGGGCTCCGGCCCCCGCCCGTCTTCGGCGGACGCGACGACCACAACGCCGAGCAGCACCGCCTGCTGGGCCTGGCCTTCGACCCCTTCACCACCGGACGCCTCGCCCGGACCGGCATCGGACCGGGATGGCGGTGCCTGGAGGTCGGCGCCGGGGACGGCGCCATCGCGGCATGGCTGGCCCGGCGGGCCGCCCCGACGGGCCTGGTGCTGGCCACCGACATCAGGCCCGTCCGGGGGTCGGCCGTCGCGGGTCTCGAATTCGTCCGGCACGACATCGTCCGCGACCCGCTTCCCGAGGGGGAGTTCGATCTCGTCCACGCCCGCCTGGTGCTGCGGCTGCTGCCCGGACGCCTCGCCGTCCTCGACCGGCTGGTCCGGGCCCTCAAACCGGGCGGCGTGCTCCAGGTGGACGAGTTCGACGCCACCGACGCGCCCGCCCTGCGAGTGCCCGATCCCGCCGCGCACCGGCTCTACCGGACGTTCCTGGACGCCAAGGCACAGATCATGGACGACGAGGAGGTCGACATCGCCTGGGGACGCAAGGCGGCCGACGCGATGACCCGAGCAGGACTGAGCGGCGTCACCTCCCACCGCCGTTCCGAGGTGTGGAATGCCGACTCGCCCGGACTTCAGCTCGTCAGCCACCACACCCGGCACCTGCGGGAGAAGTTCGTCCGCGCCGGAATGACCGACCGGCAACTGTCCGACGTCCGCGAACTGCTCGCCCACCCCGGCTTCCGAGCCCGGTCCTATGCGCTCTATTCGGTCCAGGGCCGACGACCCGAGGAGTGCCGATGAGCGTCCTTCGCACCGCGCCGGCCGGCGGGTGACATGGACCTGGTGGTCATCGGCCTCGGCTATGTGGGTCTTGCGCTAGCAAGGGAGGCGTGCCGGGCCGGCCTGCGCGTCGGCGGCCTCGACCATGCCGCGCGCGTGGTCGACGGCCTCAAGGCGGGCCTCTCCCACATCGGCGACGTCTCACCCGCCCACGTCCAGAACATGCTCGCGGCCGGGTTCACCCCGAGCCTGCGCGAGGACGTCCTGGACGGCGCCCGCACCATCGCCATCTGCGTCCCCACACCCCTGTCACCCGGCGGTGGCCCCGACCTCACCGCCGTGCGCGACGCCGCCGAAACGGTCGCGCGTCACCTGGAACCGGGTGCCCTGGTCGTCCTGGAATCCACCACCTACCCCGGCACCACCGACGAGCTGGTGCGCCCCCTCCTGGAAACCTCGGGCATGAGCGCCGGAGCCGACTTCCACCTGGCGTTCTCCCCCGAACGCGTCGACCCGGGCAATCCGGTGTACGGGGTGCGCAACACCCCCAAGATCGTCGGCGGGCTGACTCCGGCGTGCGCGTCGGCCGCCTCGGCGTTCTACGGCAAGTTCGTCGACCGGGTCGTGGAGGCCAAGGGCACCCGCGAGGCCGAGATGGCCAAACTCCTGGAGAACACCTACCGGCACGTCAACATCGCCCTGGTCAACGAGATGGCGGTGTTCTGCAACGAACTGGGCATCGACCTGTGGGACGCCATCGACTGCGCCGCCACCAAACCCTTCGGCTTCCAGGCCTTCCGCCCCGGCCCCGGCGTCGGCGGCCACTGCATCCCCATCGACCCCAACTACCTGTCCTACAAAGTCCGCTCCCTCGGCTACCCCTTCCGCTTCGTCGAACTCGCCCAAGAGATCAACGACCGCATGCCCCGCTACGTCGCCGAACGCGCCCAGCAACTCCTCAACCGCGAAGGACGCGCACTCAAAGGCGCCAAAGTCCTCCTCCTGGGAGTCACCTACAAAGCCGACATCGCCGACCAACGCGAATCCCCAGCCCGCCCCGTCGCGCGGCGGCTGGCCCACCTGGGCGCCGACCTGGCCTTCCACGACCCCTTCGTCGCGTCCTGGGACGTGGACGGAGTCCAGGTCCCGCACGCGGGCGGCGACCTGACCTCCGCGCTACGGGACGCCGACCTCGCGATCGTCCTCGCCGACCACGCCGCCTACGACGCCGCGACCCTGACCCGCCACGCCCGCCTCCTCTTCGACACCCGAGGCCGCACCCGCGACGTCCACCACGACACCGTCGAACTCCTCTGAACTCCGTTGACCTGCGGCGTGTTGTTGTTATCCGGCCGCTCATAACAACAACACGCCGCAGGTCAACGCGTTCGGTGCGGCTAGCGGGGTTTGCGGCGGAGGAGTAGGACGGCCGTGTCGTCGGTCTGGCTGCCCTGGGTGTGCTCCTGGAGTTCGCGGCGGATGGCCGGGGCCATGTCCTCCGGCGGGAGGTCGCTCCAGGCGGCCACGTGCTCGGCCAGGGGAAAGAAGGCGCCGGACGGGCTGCGGGCCTCGGTGACGCCGTCGGTGCACAGGAGGAGCGTGGAGCCGTAAGGGAAGTCGAACCATGTGACGGCGCGTGGTTCGGGCGTGAGCGAGGCCAGCCCGAGCGGGACGGACGCCTCGCCCAGGGGGACCTGACCGGCGCGGTCGTGCTCCAGGAGGTAGGGCGGGACGTGCCCGCAGTCGATCGCCTGGATCTTCGTGTCGGGGCCGATGTCCAGGACCAGGGCGGTGACGAACCGGTCCGCGTCGCCCGCCTGCGCGGCGAACGAGTTGTGGTGCTGCACCGAACTCTCCAGTGCGTCCACGACGGCGGTGAGGGTGGGCTGCGCCAGGGCCGCCTCCCGGAAGGAGTTGAGCACGGCGAAGGCCGTGCTGATGGCGGGCAGGCCCTTGCCCTGGACGTCGCCGATGAGCACCCGGCTGCCGTACGGGGTCGCCACGACCTCGTAGATGTCGCCCCCGACCTGGCTGTCCTCCTCAAGGGGTTCGTACAGGCCGTGCACGAGGAGCTCGCCCGTGACGAGGGGGAAGGGGCGCAGGACCTGGCGTTGCAGCGCGGCGGCGGCCGACCGCAGCCGGATGATCTTCCCCTCGTTGCGGACGCGCTGCAGCGCCTGGGTGATGCTCAGGCCGTTCAGCGCGACGGCGAAGACGAGCACGCTCGCGTTGGCCGCCGGGGTGTCCAGGGGGCTGCGGATCAGGGAGCCGACGATGACCAGGGTCGCCCACGCGGCGGCGACCGCGGTCTGGCGGGCGGTGCCCCGCCCGGCGATCAGGATGGGCAGGAAGACGAGGAACGGCGCGAAGCCCGTCTCCCTGCTGAGGATGACACCGGTCGCCGCCAGGACCGCCGTGATCCCGGTGAGCCACAGGATCACGGCGGGCCACGAGAGCGGGGCCGCGCGATCGGCCCGCCTCGTGGCGCCGTCCGGGCCGTCCGCGTCGTTCGAGGTGCGCATCACCTCTCAGTCTAGTGATCGCATGATCACCGATTGTGATGGCGTCAGGTGGTGGACAGGAAGGCGGCCAGTTCGGCCTCGTAGGCGGTCGCGGCCTCTTCTCGTTCGGCCCAGGTCCGGCGGGCGAGGGAGACCAGGGCCGGGGATTTGCGGAGGACGGCCCGGGCCGCGTCCGCCGCCACCCGGGGCAGGTCCTCCGGCGCGCAGACGACGGCGGTACCGAGGCTCGCGGCGGGGATCTTCTCGGAGGTCAGGAAGGCGCGGCTCGCCATGGCGGGCGGCAGGAGGCGGCGCAGGATCGCCTGGCCGATCGTCACGCCGATGTCGAGTTCGGGGAGCCGCAGCCAGGCGGAGGAGGCGATGACGGGCACGTCGGCGGCGGCGAGCAGCAGGGCGCCGGCGCCGATCGCGGGCCCCTGCGCGGCGACGACCACCGGGGCGGGGCAGCGCAGCACGGCGGTCAGGGCGGCGGTACCGGCGGTCAGGGCGTCGCCCGCGGCCGGCTCGCCGCGGTCGTGGCCGGCGCTGAAGACGTCGCCGGTGGCGTCGAGCAGCAGGCACTCGTCCGGGCGCATGGCCCCGCACGTCTCGGCGAGCCACCGGTAGGCGGCCGAGTCCAGGGCGTTCACCGGAGGACGGGACAGCGTCGCCCTGACCAGGGCGCCGTCGCGCCGGACGCGCATCAGTAGGACCTCGGCAGCGACAGCCGCTTGTGCGCGATGTGGTTCAGCAGCATCTCCGAGCTGACCGGGGCGATCCGGAAGAGGCGGACCAGCCCGTGCAGCGTCGCCAGCCCGTACTCGCGGGACATGCCGTTGCCGCCGAGGGTCTGCATGGCGGCGTCGAGCGCGGTGGAGGCGGCCTCGGAGGCGGTGTACTTGGCCATGGCCGCCTCCACGCCGCCGGATTCGCCGCGGTCGAAGGCGCGGGCGGCGGACGCGGTCAGCAGGCGCGAGGCGGTCAGGGCCGTCTCGGCGCGGGCCAGCGGGTGGGAGACCGCCTGGTGCGCGCCGATGGGGACGTCCCAGACGGTCCGTTCGCGGGCGTAGGCCACGGCGATGGCGAGCGCGTAGCGGGCGATGCCGTTCAGGAGGGCGGCGCTGACGATGCGCTCGGGGTTGAGGCCCGCGTACAGGACGGCCATGCCGGCGTCCGGCCCGACCAGCGCGGAGTCGTCCACGCGGACGTCGTCGTAGAAGACGCTGTACTGCCGCTCGGGGGAAAGGATCTCGACCTCGATGGGGCTGGTGGTCAGGCCCGCCGCGTCGGTGGGGACGAGGAAGACCTTGAGCTCGTCCTCGACGCGGGCGACGGTGAGGAGCGCGTCGGCGTTGTCGACGTGCGAGACGTAGTACTTCTGGCCGGACAGCAGCCAGCCGCCGCCGTCGCGGCGGGCCCGCATGCGGATGTTGTGGGTGTTGGAGCCGGCGTCGGGCTCGGTGATGGCGAAGCCGAGCACCCGGGAGCCGTCCGCGAGGCCCGGCAGCCACGCGGCTTTCTGGGCGGGCGAGCCGAACCCGTCGATCATGGTCGCGCAGACGGCGGGGGACAGCGCGATGAGCATCAGCGGCACGCCCGCCTCGGCGATCGCCTCGGCGACCGCGGCGAGCGCCTCGACGCCCGCGCCGGCCCCGCCGTGCTCGGTGGAGACGCCGGCGCCGAGCGCGCCGATCCCGCCGAGCGCGCGCCACAGCTCGCGCGCGTTGTCGCCGGTGTCGGACGCGCGGACGTAGTACTCGTGCCCGTACTCGCGGCAGATCCGCAGGACGGTCTCGCGCAGCTCGTCCAGCTCCGCCGCCGAGGGTGTCGGACGCACACCGGCCTCCTTCAGACTCGTGTGTAAAAGACTGATGTATTCTCACACTAGCCGAAGGCGGGCCGCTGGACCGAGCCTGCGCCACCCCGTACGGATCCGGCCTACCAGTAAAAACACCGGCATCGGGGGCTTGTCGTAACCGGATCCCATCGTGCAAACTCTGACGTATTCACCCCCTGGTGTGGGTGGGGGTGCTTGCATCGCCCGACCAAGGGGATCATCGAGGAGAGATCATGAGAGCAGCCATGCGTCGCCACGCGGCCATCGCGGTAATGACCGCTCTGGCCGTTTCCGTGACGGCCTGCGGGTCATCCGGATCGGATACATCAGATGGATCGGGCGACACCTACACCATCGGCGTCGTGAACTCCACCACCGGTGCGCTCGGCGCGGTCGGCCAGCAGGAGGCCAAGGGCATGCAGCTGGCCGTGGAGGAGATCAACGCGGCCGGCGGCGTGAAGGGCCGCAAGCTCAAGCTGGAGGAGGTGGACGACCAGGGCTCGGTGAACCTGACCACCGCCGGGTTCAAGAAGCTCGCCACCGAGACCAAGGTGCCGGTCGTGATCGGGCCGGGCATCTCCGCGAACGCCAAGGCGGTGGCCCCGCTCGCCGACCAGTACGGCGTCACGCAGATCCTCCTCGTCGCGCAGCCCGAGGTCGCCAACGGCACCAAGCACGTCTTCGAGGTGCCGCTGCCGGGCAAGGCCAACTCCGAGGCCATGGTCAACTACGCCAAGGAGCAGGGCGCCAAGAACGCCGCGATCATCTGGGCGAACAACCCGTACGGCCAGGCGGGCAACACCGACATCAGCAACGCCGCCAAGGCCGCCGGGATCGACATCGTCAACTCCGAGGGCTTCGACCCGGGCAAGTTCGACTTCACCGCGCAGGCGGGCAAGGCGGCCGCGGCGAACCCCGGCGCGATCTTCCTGTACGGCGCCGGCGGGTCCAGCGACGCCCTGGTGCTGAAGAGCGTGGCCGCGACGGGCTACAAGGGCCTCATCATCGGAGACCTCGCGTACTCCTCCGACTTCGTCCCGGAGACCGCGGGCGGGAACGCGGCCGACAAGGTCGTCTCGCTGACGGCCGTCGACTACGGGAACCCCGACGAGAAGACCAAGAAGTTCCTCGACGCGTACAAGGCCAAGTTCGGTGAGGCCCCCTCGGTGCTGAGCACCTACGCCTACGTGGCGGTGCAGCTGACCGCCGCGGCCATCGAGAAGGCCCCGTCCTACACGGGCGAGGAGCTCTCCAAGGTGATCGAGTCGCTCAACTTCGAGAGCATCGTCGGAAAGCTGGCCTACACCGCCGACTGGCGCGGCGGCCCGAACGCCGACGCCTTCAAGCCGGTCACGTTCAAGAACGGCCAGTACGCGGTCCCGGACAAGGGCTGACCTCGACCAGCAGATGACGGTGGCCGGGCCGGACGACGGCCCGGCCACCGCCCTCGCCCCTAAGGAATCCGCCCGTGCGCATCATCGACCTTCTCGTCTCCGGTCTCACGCTCGGCGCCATCTACGCGCTCGTCGCCCTCGGCTTCCACCTCGTCTACCGGATGACGGGGGTACTCGACTTCGCCCAGGGCGACAAGGTGATCATCGGTGGCCTGCTGGGCCTGACCCTGGTCAGGCAGGGACTGGACACGATCCTGCTCGTCGCGCTGCTGGTGCTGATCGCCGGGCTGCTGCTCGGCATCGCCTACGACGCGCTCGTGATCCTGCCGACGCAGAACAACGGGCACATCGCGACGATCGCCGCGACCGTCGGGATCATGCTCGTGTTCGCCAACGGCGGCCACCTCGTCTGGGGTCCGGACGGCAAGCCGTTCCCGCCCGTCCACCGCGGCGTCCTGGAGATCGGCGAAATGCGGATCGGCTACCAGGACCTGCTGATCTGGACGGTGGTCATCGCCGTCGCGATCGGCCTGTCGCTGCTGCTCGGCCGGTCCAGGACCGGCCGCGGCATGGTCGCCGCGGCGACCGACCAGCTCGCCGCCCAGGCCGTCGGCATCAACGTCTCGCGGATGCGCGCCATCGCGTTCGCGCTGGCCTTCGGGCTGGCCGCGCTCGCCGGGGTGCTGGTCGCGCCGATCACGCTCGCCGGCGGGACGCTCGGTACCGCGCTGACGCTGAAGGGCTTCACCGGCGCGGTGCTCGGCGGGCTCGCCAGCACGCGGGGCGTCATCGTGGGCGCCGTGCTGCTCGGCGTGTTCGAGAGCGAGCTCGCCGCGGTCATCTCCAACAGCTATGTCGACCCGATCGTGCTGATCGCCCTCATCATCGTCCTGCTAGTGATGCCGAACGGCCTGTTCGGCCTGAGGAGGCAGCGCCTTGCCTGACAAAGCCTTCGCCCTCCGGGCCGGGCGGCACCTGGCTCCCACCGTGGTCGCCGCCGTCATCCTGCTCGGCTACGCGTTCACCAACCCGAGCGTGACCGACCTGGCCCTCGGCGTGAACATCGGCGTCGCCGCGATCGCCGCGGTCGGGCTGACCCTGACCATCGGCGGCGCGGGGCAGCTCGCGCTCGGCCAGGCCGGGTTCATGGCCATCGGCGCGTACGGGACGTCCTACCTGATGCTCGACCGGGAGATGGCGTTCCTGCCCGCGCTGGTCCTCGGCGTCGTGCTGGCACTGGTCGTCGGCGTGCTCGTCGGCTACATCGCGCTGCGGCTGCACGGCCACTACCTCGCGATGGCGACGCTCGCCGTCGGTACCGCCATCCACGCGTTCCTGATGCTGCCGGGCCCGCTCGGCGGCGCGAACGGGTACGCGCCGATCCCGTTCCCGGAGATCTTCGGGCACAAGCTCCTGGATCCGCGCGACCAGTACCTGCTGGTCGCGGTCACGCTCGTCCTCGTCCTGCTCGGGTCGCGGTGGCTGCTGGCCGCCCGGATGGGCCGGGAACTGGCCGCGCTGCGCGACGACGAGGTCGCCGCGCGGGCGGTCGGGGTGAACATCACCGCGCGCAAGGTGCAGATCTTCGCGATCTCCGCCGCGATCGGCGCGCTGGCGGGCGGCGTCAACGCGCCGCTGCAGACCGCCATCGACCCGTCGCTGTTCTCCACGGCGATCTCGATCCAGCTGTTCGTCATGGTGATCCTCGGCGGCCTCGGCAACATCTACGGCGCGGTGTTCGGCGCGGCGCTGGTGACCTGGCTGATCGCGGAGGTGCCCGGCAGCGGCTCCTGGGCGCTGACCGTGCTCGGCGTCGTCGTGGTCGTCTTCATGGCCGTGCTGCCGGACGGGCTGTCCGGCCTGACCCGGATCGCCCGCGCGCTGCTGGCCCGGTTCACCCGGCTCAGGCCCGGCTCGGGGGCGACGATCACGGAGGTGTCCAAGTGAGGACTCCGGGAACCGCGGAGGCGCGCGACATCACCCGCCGCTTCGGCGGGCTGACGGCCGTCGCGGGCGTGAGCTTCACCGCCGCCAAGGGCGAGATCCACGGGATCATCGGCCCGAACGGCGCCGGGAAGACGACGCTGCTGAACGTGCTGAGCGGGCTGCAGCGTCCCTCCAGCGGCGCGGTGCTCATCGGCGGCGAGGACGTGACGCGCTGGCCGAGCCACCGGCTGGTGAAGCGGGCGCGGCTGGTGCGGACGTTCCAGACGGTCCGGCTGTTCGGCAGCATGTCGGTCCGGGAGAACCTGCTGGTCGCGGCGCGGACGACGACCGCTCCGGCGCAGGCCAGGGAGCGGGTCGAGGAGGTGCTCGGCCGGCTGGATCTGGCCGGGCTCGCCGGCGAGCCGGGCGCCGCGCTGTCCTACGGGCTGCAGCGGCGGGTCGAGCTGGCCCGCGTGCTGGTGGCCGACCCCGCGGTGGTCCTGCTGGACGAGCCCGCCGCCGGGCTCAGCCCGCAGGAGCGCGGCGACCTCGCGGACATGCTGCGCGAGATGCGCGACTCGGGGGTCACGGTGATCCTCGTCGAGCACCACATGGACCTCGTCCACGCGGTCTGCCAGAACTGCACGGTGCTCGACTTCGGGAAGGTGATCGCGCGCGGCACGCCGGACGAGGTCACCCAGGACCCCGCCGTCCTGGAGGCGTACCTGGGCGGCCGGCACCACCGGACGGCGGACGTCGCCGCCCCCGTCCCGACGAGCGAGGAGGACTGATGGCACGGGCGCAGGACGGTCCGCTGCTCGAACTGAGCGGCGTCGTCTACCGGTACGGGGCGATCAGCGCGCTGAAGGGCGTGGACCTGCACGTGGACCGCGGCGAGGCGGTCTGCGTCATTGGGCCGAACGGCGCGGGCAAGACGACCCTCGCGCGGCTCGCCGGCGGCCTGTACCGGCCGGCCGGGGGCACGATCCGGGTGAACGGCGAGCCGATGCCGCGGCAGCCGCACGAGGCGGTCGCGCGGGGCATCGGCAGCGTCCTGGAGGGCCGGCACCTGTTCGTGGAGCAGACCGTCCAGACGAACCTGGAACTCGGCTGCTACCACGGCAAGGTGCCGAAGGCGGTGGTCGAGGAGCGCCTGGAGAAGGTCATGGACCTGTTCCCGGTGCTGCGCAAGCGCGCCGGGCAGGAGACGTCGACGATGTCCGGGGGCGAGCAGCAGATGGTCGCGGTGGGCCGCGCGCTGATGGCCGAGCCGGAGATCCTGATCCTGGACGAGCCGTCCATGGGGCTCTCCCCCAAGATCACCGGCGAGGTGTTCGACGCGCTCGCCGCGCTGCGCAAGGGCGGGCTGTCGATCCTGCTCATCGAGCAGAACGCGCCGCTCGCCTTCGAGTTGGCCGACCGCGGCTACCTGCTGCGGCAGGGCGAGGTGGTGGTCGAGGGGGACATCGAGGAGCTGACCAACGACGAAGTGGTCCGTTCGGCCTACCTGGGGGCGTGATGGGTTCGGGGACCGGGGCTCCGCTCTCGGGCGGCCCGCTCAACGCCGATCTCGAACGGCTCTACGGCATCGCGCTGGGGGAGGCGAGCCTGCCGGGCGCGTGTTACCAGGGCGACCCGCCGGACGACACCGCCCTGCCCGTCCCCGCCGCGCAGGATCCCGATCCGGCCGAGCGGGTCGAGCGGGTCGAGGCGGTCGAGCGGGCGCTGGAGCGGATCGCCGCCACGGACGGGGAGATCCGCGCCTGGGCGCTCGTGGACGCCGAGGGCGCCCGCGCCGAGGCGGAGCGCAACGGCGGACGCGGGCCGCTGCGGGGCCTCCCGGTCGGGGTGAAGGATCTGATCGACGTGGCCGGGCTGCCGACCGCCGGCGGGTCCCGGCACCTGAGCGGCCCCCGGCGGCGCGTCCCCGCCGCCGACGCCGGGTGCGTCACGCGACTCCGTGCCGCCGGGGCGGTGATCGTCGGCAAGACCACCACGCACGAGTACGCGTTCGGCGGCACCACGCCGCCGACCCGCAACCCCCGCGACACCGCGCGGATCCCGGGCGGCTCGTCCGGCGGTTCCGCGGCGGCCGTCGCCGCGGGGCACGTACGGCTCGCCCTCGGCAGCGACACCGCCGGATCGGTGCGGATCCCCGCGTCCTACTGCGGGACGGCCGGGTTCGTCCCGTCCCCCGGGCGGCTCCCCGGCGACGGCGTGCTGCCGCTCGCCTGGTCGCTGGACCGGGTGGGGCTGATCGCCGCGACCGCCGCCGACATCGCGCTGTCGGCGGCCGCCCTGGGGATCATCTCCGCGGCGGGCGGCGCGGCCCGGCCCGCCGGGTTCGCGGGACTGCGGGTCGGCGTCCCGGCCGGCACGCTGGACGAGCCCATCGACCCCGAGATCGGCGCGGCGGTCGAGCGGGCCCTGCGCACCGTCCGCGACCTGGGCGGCGAGGTCGTCGACGTGGAGATCCCGCACGGCTGGGCCGCCGTCGCCGCGGGCATGACGATCATCCTCGGGGAGTGCCTCGACTACCACCGCGAGCGGCGCGGGCCCGGCGCCGGCGCGCTGTTCGGCGCCGACGTGCGCGCCATGCTCGACCTCGCCGAACAGGTCCCCGCCGGCGCCTACGTCCGGGCGCAGCGGGTGCGGCACCTGCTGCGCGGCGAGGCGCTCGCCGCGCTGTCCGGCGTCGACCTGCTGGCGATGCCCACGATGCCCTGCGTCGCGCCGAAGGCGGACGCCGTCGCCGACGGGATGGTCCCGGTCGGCGGAACGGAGGTGACCATGGCCGCCGCGCATCTGCGGTACAACGTCCTGGCGAACCTGGCCGCGCTGCCCTGCGGGACGCAGCCGCTCGGCACCGACCGGGACGGCCTCCCGTTCGGCCTGCAGTGGGTCGCCGCTCCCGGCCGGGACGCGACGCTGGTCGGCGCGATGACGACGTTCGCGGCGAGCGCGCCCCGGGCCCATGTCCGCTAGCAACCGTGTCATCGACTCCCTCCGGCTCGATGACACGTTCCTCGACGAGGAGCACCGCGCGCTGCGCGACGTCCTGCGCCGGTTCGTGCGGGACCGCGTCGTCCCGCGCGCACCGAAGTGGGAGTCGGAGCTGCGGGTCCCGGACGAGGTGTTCACCGAGTTCGGCTCGCTCGGCTTCCTCGGCCTGTCGTTCCCGGCCGAGCACGGCGGGGGCGGCGCGGGGACGCGCGGCGCGGTCGTCTTCAACGAGGAGCTGGGACGCTCCACGTTCGGGGGCGTGGCCACCTCGATCTCGGTGCACACCGACTACTCCGCGCTGCACGTGTCCCGCGCGGGCGACGCGGAGCAGCGGCGCCGGTTCCTCCCCGGCATCCTGTCCGGCCGGACGATCTGCGCGCTCGCCGTCACCGAGCCCGACGCGAGCTCCGACCTGACCCGGCTCGCCGTCCGCGCACGCAGGGACGGGGACTCCTACGTCCTCGACGGCCGCAAGACCTTCATCACGAACGCGAACATCGCCGGCCTGTTCTTCGTCGTCGCCCGGACCGGCGAGCCGGGACGGCACGGGCTCTCCCTGTTCGCCGTGGAGCGCGGCACGCCCGGCCTGTCCAACGGGCGGACGTTCGAGAAGACCGGCTGGCGTTCGTGCGACACCGGTGAGCTGGTGCTGGACGGCTGCCGCGTCCCCGTCCGCAACCGCCTCGGCGCGGAGGGGGAGGGCTTCCGCTGGATGATGGCGGGCCTCGACCACGAGCGGATCGGCCTGGCCGCGCAGGCCGTCGGCCTGGGCGAGGCCGCCCTCGCCGAGACGGTCGCCTGGCTGCACGCGCGGCCCGGCTACGGCGGGCGGCTCTGGGACCTGCAGGCCCTCCGGCACGAGGTGGCCCGGCTGACGGCGCGCCTGGCGTCGGTGAAGACCCTGCTGTACCACGCGGCGGCGCTGGCCGACGGCGGCCAGGATCCCCGCACGCACGCGGCCGTGCTGAAGTCCTCGGTGCCGGAGATCGTCAACGAGCTGGCGTACAAGTGCGTCCAGTTCAACGGCGGCAACGGGTTCGTCACGGGGTCGGCGGTCGAGCGCATCGCCCGGGACGCCCGCTTCCTCGCCATCGGCGGCGGGTCGACCGAGGTCATGCTCGACGAGATCGCCCGATTGCTGTGACACCGCCTCCCGTGACCGGCCGGTCCTCAGCGCTGCCAGAACTGGAAGGCCGCGCCGTAGCGGGAGCGCAGCCCGAGCTGGGGGCCCTCGGCCGTCTCGACGACACCGGTCGAGACGCCGTGCTCGCCCCCGGCCAGGCGCGCCGCGAGCGCGTCGAGGTCGTCCATCGCGCAGCCCGCGACGACCCGCGGACCGGCGTGCGGCGGCCGGGGCGCCGCGGGGGCGACGTGCTGGAGGAACTCCAGCCGGGCGTTGCGCGACGCCGGTCCGCGGGCGATGACCGCGTCGAAGCCGTCACCGGGCGCCAGCCCGAGCAGCCGCTCCACCGCGGGGCCGTCGAAGCGGCCGTCGAAGTAGACGCGGCCGCCGAGGACGTCCGTCACGAACGCCCGCGCCCCCGGAAGGTCTGCGGTGGCGAACACGACCGCGTTGACCTCGCTGACGTCCACCTCGGGCCGCTCCCCGAGGACGCACCGCGTCCGGCCCTCCCGGTACTGGACGAACGCGTGGCGCAGGCCCGAGCGGGTCTGATCCAGCAGCCGCTCCCTGACCGGGTACTCGGTGCCCGGCAGGAGGTAGTCGATGGGGTCGCTGACGAACGTCCATCCCAGCTCGGCGATCGCGTCCTCGGTGGCGTCCGGGTGGCGCAGGTAGAAGTCGAGGGCGTAGGGCCCGGGGCGGTCGGGGACGCCGGCGGCGTCGGGGCGCGGCAGGCCGGGCACGTCCACGAGCCTGATCCATCCGCCCCTGCTCCCGGGCTTGCCGAGCAGCACCGACGCCGCGGGCGGCGCCGGCAGGTCCCACAGCCGCCGCCACAGCGCGGGCTCCCGCACCGGCCCCTGCTCGATGACCTCGAAGCCCATCGCGCCCACGTACAGATCGAGCAGCGGACCGGTGCCGGCCACCGGCAGGACCACGATGTCGATACCGTCGAACACGTCCCCGACCCCCATCGCCGCCACCGCTTCGCAACCGGAACCGGCCCGCTAAAGTCTGATGTATTACCGGCAAGGGTATCAAAGCCAGCGGATCGGAACGTGGGGCAGGACACCTTGCACCGTCACCGGCCCACCGGCCGGTCTCCGGTAAGGTGTCGGAGGTTTTCTCCACCGCACCCGCCAGGGCGAAGAGCGCCGGCCGGGCCGGCGCCCCCGGCCCGAGCACCGCTCCCGCCGGGCGCGGCATCGCGTGATGTCCGATGTATGCTCAAGCGTGCTGTGAGTCCCGGCGGCACGGAGTTCCCGCACCCAAGTACCAGCACCTCGAAGCCAGACCAGGGGGACAGCGACGTGTCCAGCACCAAAGGCAGCACCTCCGGCCGTTCCGGCACGGGGACGGCGACCGCGCTCCCGGTCAGCCGGCTGCGCCCCGCCTACCAGCAGGTCGCGGACCAGTTGCGCGAACTGATCCTGGACGGATCGCTGGCCCCCGGCGACCGCCTTCCCCCGGAGGGCGAGATCGGCGGCAACTTCGGGGTGAGCCGCAGCACGGTCCGCGAGGCGCTGCGCGTGCTGGCCTCGCAGGGCCTGGTGAAGACGGTCCGCGGCACCACCGGCGGCACCTTCGTCTCGCGCATCGAGCCCGACCAGATCAGCGAGTTCCTGGAGGCCGGCATCGGGCTGATGTCGGGCTCGGCGGCGCTGCCGCTGTCGGCGATCCTGGAGGCCCGCGAACTACTGGAGGTCCCCGCCACCGCCATCGCGGCCGAGCGCCGCGAGCAGCGCCACCTCGACGCGCTGCGCGCCGCGATGGAGCGGGAGAAGCGCTCCCGGGGCCGCAGCGTGAAGTTCCAGGAGCACCGGCACTTCCACGGGATCATCATGGAGGCGACCGGGAACGGGCTGCTCACGATGATGACGCAGCCGGTCTTCCACGTCCTGCGGACGCGCTTCCTGAACGCCGACTCCCCGGCCGAGTTCTGGGCCCAGGTCGACGACCAGCACGGCCAGATCATCGACCTTCTCGAAGCCGGCGACGGCGAGGCGGCCTCCACCGCCATGCGCGCCCACCTGCGCCACATCCGCGGCGCCTACCGCGAGTCCTGACGCCCTCCCGCCGCCCGCGCGGGTTCCGGCGCCCGCGCGGGTTCCGGTGGCCGGGCGCAGAGTGGGTCGGGCGCGGGGTGGTCAGGCCCAGGTCGGGGGGCGGTTCTCGCGGTAGGCGCGGAAGCCTTCCTGGCCGTCGGAGTCCGGCGGCGTCGTGTAGGAGATGAACTCCTCGATCTCGGGGACCACCGCCTCTGCCAGGGGGAGTGCCTCCACTGCGGCGAACTGGCGCTTCATGGCGGCCATGCAGGCGCGGGACCGGGTGGCCAGGCGGCCGGCCAGGTCGGCCACGGCGGCGTCCAGTTCGTCCGCGGGGACGGATGCCAGGGCGATCCCCAGTTCGACGGCCTCGGCGGCGGGAATCCACCGTCCGGTGAGGAAGATCTCCCTGGCGCGCTGGCGGCCGACGATGCGGGGCAGCCGCGCGGTGGAGCCGCCCGCGGGGATGACGCCGAACTCGGCGTGCGCGTCGGCGATGCGCGCGGAGTCCGCGATGAGGACCAGGTCGCAGGCCAGTAGCAGTTCGAAGCCGCCGGCGCGGGCGAGGCCGTTGACGGCGGCGATCACCGGCATCGACAGGCCCTCCAGCCGCAGGGTGAGCGCGGCGAGCCGCTTGGCGAGGCGCTCCCACACGGCGGGGTCGGCGAACGCCTCGTCCAGCAGGGCGAGGTCGAGGCCGACGCTGAACGCGCGGCCCGTCCCGCCGATGACGAGGACGCGGACGCCCGGGTCGGCCTCGGCCGCGTCGATGGCGGCCTCCAGCTCGTCGAAGACGCGCTCGGTCAGGCTGTTCATCGACTCGGGCCGGGTGAACGTGATGCGCGCCACCCGGCCCGTCACGTCGAGGCTCATGGTCTCCAGCGTCGGCACCGGCCCGCCCTCCTTTCGGGCGAGACCCCGCCCGATATATATCTGATGTATCAACATGATGGAGTATCAGCGGGACCCCCGCGGGAGTCAACTCCCCCGCGCGCCCACCCTGCCCCAAAGTGACCGAGGTTGGCCGCGACCGGCGCGGTTGTCATCGTAAAAGTGCAGGTACGGCCCGTGGCGAGAGCCGGAACGGGAGGCCGTCCCGGCTTGGACATCCAGGCTGGCCGTACCCTAGAATCGATATGTCTGACTTTAGCGACTCCCAGTGCGATGCGAGAGGACGGCCATGACGCTCAAGGACGGGTGGAACGGACGGTTCTACGAGGACTTCCAGGTGGGCGACGTCTACCGGCACCCCCTGGGTCGCACGGTCACCGAGAGCGACAACACCTGGTTCACGCTGCTGACGATGAACACGAACCAGATGCACTTCAACCGCGAGTACGCCGCGAAGTCCGAGTTCGGCAAGCAGCTGGTCGTGTCCACCTTCACCGTCGCGATCGCCGTCGGGCAGAGTGTCATCGACACCACGCAGAACGCGTTCGCCAACCTCGGCTGGGAGGACATCCAGCTCCCCCACCCGGTCTTCGCCGGCGACACGCTGTTCAGCGAGTCGATCGTGCTGGAGAAGCGCGAGTCGTCGAGCCGCCCGCACGCCGGCATCGTCACCATCCGCACCCGCACCCTGAACCAGGACGGCGACGAGGTCTGCACGTTCCGCCGCACCTTCTACGTCTACAAGCGGGGCGCCGAGCCGCTGAACGACCTGTTCCCCGAGGCGAAGAAGCCGCTCACCCTCGACACCGAGCGGGAGCGCGCATGAAGATCACCTTCGCGCCGTGGGGGGAGACGCTCGCGGAGCTGACCGACGCGGCCCGCCGCGCGGAGGCGGGCGGCGCCGAGGTCATCTGGGTGCCCGAGCTGCACCGCAGCGCCACGGTCGCCGCGGCGGCGCTCGCCGCCGCGACCGAGCGGGCGCGGATCGGCACCGGGATCGCGCTGGCGTTCACCCGCAGCCCCATGATCACCGCGCTGGAGGCGCTGGACCTGGACGACCTGTCCGAGGGGCGGTTCGTCCTCGGCCTCGGCTCCGGTGTGCAGCGGCTCAACGAGGACTGGCACAACGTGCCGTTCGGCAAGCCCGTCCGGCACATGCGCGAGGTCGTCCGCAACGTCCGCCACTTCTGGGAGACCTGCACCACCGGCGACCCGATCGACCTTCCGGGCGAGGAGGAGCCGATGCGGATCCGCGGCTACCAGCGCCCGTTCGCCGTCCGCCGCACCGGCATCCCCGTCCACATCGCCGCGATGGGCCCGGCCATGACCCGGCTGGCCGGCGAGATCGGCGACGGCTGGATCAGCCACGAGCTGTGCTCGCCGCGCTACCTCGCCGAGCGGGTGCTGCCGGAGCTGGAGACCGGGATCTCCCGGACCCCGGGCAAGAAGCGCGCGGACGTCGACGTCGTCGTCTCCGCGTGCTGCTCGGTGTCGGACGACCGCGCCACCGCGCGCCGCCGCGTCTCCGGGCTGGTCGGCTTCTACGCGAGCGTCCGCACCTACGCCGACTTCTTCGACTTCCACGGGCTGGCCGAGCAGCAGCAGGCCGTGATCGGCGCGTTCCGCAACGGCACCGGCGCCGAGCACCTCGCCGAGACGGTCTCTGCCGAGATGATCGACGCGCTGACGATGGCGGGCGGGCGCGCGGAGGTCGCCGAGCGCATCGCCGCCTACGAGGGCCTCGCCGACTCGGTGAAGCTCAGCCCGCCGACCCACGGTCTCGGCGTCGCCGAGACGCGCGCGGCGCAGGACGAACTCATCTCGCTGCTGCCAGATCTCACAGGGAGCGCTTCGTGAAACCTCTGGAAGACGTCCGCATCATCGCCGTCGAGCAGTACGGCGCCGGCCCGTTCGGCAGCATGCACCTCGCCGACCTCGGCGCCGAGGTGATCAAGATCGAGGAGCCCCGGTCCGGCGGCGACGTCGGCCGCTACGTCCCCCCGTACGGCGAGGGCGAGGACTCCCTGTTCTTCGAGACGTTCAACCGCAACAAGCGCAGCCTGTCCCTCGACCTGTCGACGGACGCGGGCCGCCAGGTCTTCGAGGACCTGGTGAAGGTGTCCGACGTCGTCTACTCCAACCTGCGCGGCGACGTCCCGAAGAAGATCGGCATCACCTACGACGACCTCAAGCACCTGAACCCGGCGATCGTGTGCTGCTCGCTCACCGGGTTCGGCATGACCGGGCCGCGCAGCAAGGAGCCGGGCTACGACTACGTCCTGCAGGGCCTCGCCGGGTGGATGGACCTGACCGGCGAGCCGGACGGCCCGCCCACCAAGTCGGGGCTGTCGATGGTCGACTACTCCGGCGGGTTCGTCGCGGCGATCTCGCTGCTGGCCGGGCTGCACGCGGCGCGCCGCGACGGCGTCGGCATGGACTGCGACGTCAGCCTGTACGACACGGCGATCGGGCTGCTCACCTATCCGGCGGTCTGGCACCTGAACGCCGGGTTCACCCCGGAGCGGACGAGCCACTCCGCGCACCCGTCGCTGGTGCCGTTCCAGGCGTTCGAGGCGAGCGACGGCTGGTTCATCGTCGGCTGCGCGAAGGAGAAGTTCTGGACGCGGCTGGCCTCCGTCGTGGGTCATCCCGAGTGGGCGGAGCCCGCGTCGGGGTTCGGCTCGTTCGCCGACCGGCGGCACAACAAGGACACGCTGATCCCGCTCCTGGAGGAGATCTTCCAGCGGCGCACCGTGGCCGAGTGGCTGGCTGACCTGTACGCGGCGGCCATCCCCTGCGGCCCCATCAACGACGTCGAGCAGGCCATGCGGGAGGAGCACACGAAGGCCCGCGGGCTGCGGGTCACGACCGAGCACCCGCGGTTCGGGACGGTGGAGCAGCTCGCCTCGCCGGTCCGGGTGGGCTCCGAGCCGGTCGAGTACCGCAGGGCGCCGCACCGCAACGAGGACTTCGACCTGGTCGTCCGGGAGATCGCCGGGTACGACGACGCCGCGGTGGAGCGGCTGCGGGCCGGGGGAGCGTTCGGCGACCCGCCCGCCGCGCGGAGCGCGCCGTCCACCGGCCCCGAGCCCGAGGCGGCGTCACGGTGATCGCACGGGAACTGGCCGCCTGGGCGCTCGGCCTGGCCGAGGTGCCCGGGGAGGTGGACGCCGCCGCGACGCGGCACCTGCTCGACGGGTTCGGCACCGCGCTCGGTGCCCTTCGGACGGGCGCGGCGGCCCCCGCGATCGAGGTGGCGCGGGGGCTCGGCGGCCCGCCGGAGGCGGCGGTGCTCGGCACCGGGGAGCGGCTGTCGGCACCCGCCGCCGCCCTCGCGAACGGCACGCTCGTGCACGCCCTGGACTTCGACGACACGCACGCGGGCGGGCTGGTGCACGCGACCGCGGTCGTGCTGCCCGCCGCGTTCGCCGTCGGCCAGCAGACCGGCGCCTCCGGCCGGGAGATCCTGACGGCGGCGGTCGCCGGGTACGAGACGGCCTGCCGCGTCGCGGCCGCCGCGCCGCACGGCTTCCACGCCCGCGGCCTGCACGCGACCATGGTCGCGGGGGTCTTCTCGTCCGCGCTGATCACCGCGCGGCTTCTCGGCCTGGACGAGGAGCGGACCGCCGGCGCGCTCGGCATCGCGGGCAGCCAGGCGGGCGGCCTGCTCGCCTTCCTCGGCACGGGCGCGTCCACCAAGCAGTTGCACCCCGGGTTCGCGTCGCAGTCCGGGATCATCGCGGCGCGGCTCGCGGCGGCGGGCGCGACCGGGCCGGAGACCGTCTTCGACGGCCCGCACGGCGTGTTCGACGCCCTCTCCGGCAGGCCCGCGGACCCGGCGTCCATCGTGGCCGGGCTCGGGGAGCGCTGGGAGACCACCCGGATCGGGATCAAGCCGTACGCGGCATGCCAGCTGTCGCACGCCACGATCGACGCGGTCCTGGACGCGATGGCGCGCGAGCGGCTCGTCCCGGAGGAGATCGCGAGCGTCCACGCCGTCGTCCACCCGGACTCGGAGCCGACCGTCTGCGACACCTCCCGCGACCTGACCCGGCCCGCGACCCCGTACGCGGCGAAGTTCTCGCTGCCGTGGACGGTCGCGGCGCTGATCACCGACGGGGGACTGGCGCTGGACACCTTCGCGCCGGGCTCGATCGCCCGGCCCGCGGTGACCCGGCTCGCCGCGCGCGTCCGCTGGGACGTCGCCGCGCCGCCCGGCGTCAACGCCGCCGACGCACCAGGCCGCGTCACGATCACCCTCGCCGACGGCCGCGAGGTGACGGGTTCGGTCCCGCGCAGCGCGGGCGGCGGCGACCGCCCGCTGAGCCGTGCGGCACTGCTCGCCAAGTTCGCGGGCTCCGCCGGCGTCCCGGCGGCGGAGGCGGAGGGGTTCGCGCGGACCGTCGAGTCGCTCGGCGCGCAGCCGGACGCCGCCGCCGTCATGGGGGCCGCCGCCGGCCTCGCCCAGTTCAACCGGCAGGAGGACCAATGACACTGCAAGCGATCAAGCCCGCCGTCTTCCCGTGGTTCCCCTATGAGGGATTCACGTTCTGCCTCGGTCTGTCGGAGGACGGGGGCGCGTGGTCGTCCGGGCATACGTCCGCCGCGTTCGACGAGGCGGTCGGGAAGATGACCGTCTCGGGGACGATGGCCGAGCAGGCGCGCACCGCCTACCGGAAGACCATGACGATCATCGAGGCGGCCGGGTACGGCCCCGGTGACGTCGTGCACGTGACGGAGAACGTCACGATCGCCGGGCTGGCCGACTACGAGGCCGCCGCGGCGGTCCGCAGGGAGGTCTTCGGCGAGCACGAGCCCACGGTGACGACGGTGGTCGTGGAGCGGCTCGTCCGGTCGGCCGCGCTGCTGGAGGTCGAGCTGCACGCCGTCCGCGGCGGCGGCGCCGAGCTGCTCGCGGCCAGCGAGCGGCGTGAGGCCGGGACGTGGGTCCCCTCGCCGGTCCGGGAGGGCCACGACGGCACCGTGCACCTGCCGACCATGGTCCCGCTGGACGAGTCGGGCGACATCGTCAGCCCCGGCGACTTCGCCGGCCAGTACGCCTACTGCCTCGACCGGGCGGACGCGCTGCTGCGCAAGGCGGGCCTGTCGCTCGACAACGCGGTGACGACCTACGACTACTCGACGCCCGCCACGCGCGAGGTCTACCGCAAGACCCACCGCGTCCGGAAGGAGCGGCTCGGCGGCGCGGGCGTGTACCCGGGGGCCGGCGGCATCCTGATGAGCCGGCTGCACCACCCCGAGTCGCTCGTCGCGATCGACGTCACCGCGTCGCGGCACCCGCTCGAACTCGTGAACCCGGGCTGGTCCCGGTACGACACGCTGACCTACGCGCCGGGCGTCCGCGCGGGGCGGACCCTGTTCATGGCGGGGTTCGCGGCGCTCGACATGGAGACGCAGGAGGCGCTGCACCCGGACGACATCGGGGCGCAGGCGGAGGCCACCTACGGCTCCGTCCTGCACCTGCTGGAGTACGCGGGCCTCGGCCCGGCGGACCTGCTGTCCACCATCGAGTTCTGCGTCGAGTCGGCGCTGCGGCAGTACCGCGCGGTCGCGCCCGTCCGGGAGCGGCTGCTGTCGCCGCCCTGGCCCGCGTCGACCGGAGCGATCTGCGCGGGGCTGCTGCGTCCGGAGTTCCTCCTCGAGGTGTTCCCGACCGCGCTGTACCCGGAGGGCGCGCCGACCGTGAAGGAGGCGTCATGACGCTGCTCACCGACGAGATGCGCGCCCTCGCCGGCCGCACGAAGGTCTACACCGCGCCCGAGCCGCTCGGCGCCGCGGCCGGCCGCTACTTCGGCCTGGCCATCGGCGACCACAACCCGCTCTACTCCGACCCGGAGTACGCGCGGGCGCAGGGCCTGGCGGACGTGACCGCGCCGCCGACGCTGATCTGCGAGACGAACCAGTACGCGAACCTGCCGATCGACCCGGACGGCCACGCGGGCCATACCTGGGGCATCGACCTGCCCGGCACCCGGCAGGTGCGCGGCGGCAACCGCTACGTGTTCCACCGCCGCGTCCTCCCGTCCGACATCGTCACCGCCACCTGGGAGATCACCGAGGTGGTCGGCAAGCGGAACCGGGCGGGCGCGGAGATGCTGATCATCACCTCGCGGGCGACGTACACCCAGCAGGACGGGGACCTGCTCGCGGAGAACGAGGAGACCATCATCTACGTATCGCTGGAGGTGGAGGCATGACCGCCGCGACGGCAGTACACCAGGTCGGGGAGACGGTGCCCCCGCTGGAACGGACGATCACCTTCCCGGAGATGATCGCCTACGCGGGGGCCACCTGGGACTGGTACCGGCTGCACTACGACCTCGACTTCATCCGGGCGTCCAAGCTGCCCGGCGTCGTCGTGGACGGCCAGGTGTTCGGCGCCCTCCTCGTCGAGCAGATCCAGGACTGGCTCGGCCCGCGGTGCTTCGTCCGCACGCTGGAGTTCACCTTCAAGGCGCTGGTGTTCGCGGAGGAGACCGTCCGCTGCGAGGGCACGGTCACCGAGGCCGGGGACGGCCGCCTCGACCTCGACCTGCGGGTGGTCGTCGTCGGCGCAGGCGGCGAGATCGACCGCGTCGCCGTGGCACCGGCGAGCGCCCGCGTCCTGCTCGGTACGGCCGACGGGCCGGGGGGAGAGGGGGCACGATGAGCACGGGTGTCGCGATCGCCGGCGCCGCCGAGTGCGACCTCGGCGTGACGAACCGGTCGATCCTCGGGCTCCAGGCGCAGGCGGTCTCGCGGGCGCTGGACGACGCGGGCCTCACCCTGCGCGACGTCGACGGCATCGCCACGACCGGCGTCGCCCGGTTCTCGGCGACCCAGCTCGCCGACTACTTCGGCATCGAGCCGACGTGGACGGACTCGACCTACGCGGGCGGCTCCGCGTTCGAGATGTTCGTCGCCCGCGCCGCGCAGGCGATCCAGGCGGGCCAGGCCGAGACCATCGTGATCAGCTTCGCGTCCAACCAGCGGTCGGCGCGGTCCCGCTCGCTCGGCGGCGTCGTCGAGGACCACACGCCCGAAGCGCAGTTCGAGACGCCGTACGGGCCGCTGTTCCCGCTGTCGTACTACGCGATGGCGGCGCAGCGGTACCTGCACGCGTACGGCAAGACGCGCGAGCAGCTCGCGGAGGTCGCGGTGGCCGCGCGGGAGTGGGCGCTGCTGAACCCGGCCGCGTTCCGCTACGGCAAGGGCCCGCTCACCGCGGACGACGTGCTCGGCTCGGCGATGATCTCCAGCCCGCTCACCGCGCTGGACTCCTGCCTCGTCACCGACGGCGGCGGCGCGGTCGTCCTCACCTCGCTGGAGCGCGCCCGCGACCTGCGCCGCACGCCCGTCGAGGTCCTCGGATACGGCGAGCGGACGACCAACACCTCGATGACCGCGGTGGCCGACCCGACCGTCACCGGCGCGACCGGTTCCGGCGCGGACGCGTTCGCCCGCGCCGGCGTCACCCCGGCCGACATCGACGTCGTGCAGGTGTACGACTCGTTCACGATCACGGTCGCGCTGACGCTGGAGGGGCTCGGCTTCTGCGGGCGCGGCGAGGCCCTCGACTGGATCGCCGGCGGCCGGATCAGGCCGGGCGGCGACTTCCCGCTCAACACCTCGGGCGGCGGCCTGTCCTACTGCCACCCGGGCCAGTTCGGGATCCTGCTGCTGGTCGAGGCGGTGCGGCAGCTGCGCGGCGAGGCCGGAGACCGGCAGGTCGACGGCGCGCGGCTCGCCGTCGCGCACGGCACGGGCGGGATCCTGTCGACGCACGCCACGGTGATCCTGGGGGTGGACGGATGACCGGCCTCGACGGCTTCAAGCCCGACGTCCCGGCGCCCGACGAGATCACGGGCCCGTGGTGGGAGGCGACGCGGGAGCACCGCCTCGTCCTGCAGACCTGTGCGCGCTGCGTCCGGGAGGACCGGCCGGGTGCGCAGCACCCGCCGCGTGCGCTCTGTATTCACTGCGGGTCGGACGAACTGGACTGGGCCGCGTCCGCCGGCACGGGCGTCGTGGACGCCTGCACGGTGGTGCACCGCGCGCCGCGCCCGGACCTCGCCGTCCCGTACGTGATCGCACGGGTCCGGCTGGACGAGGGCGTCGTCCTCCTCACCCGCCTCCAGGAGCGGGAGCCGGACGCATGGCGCATTGACGACCCGGTCCGGGTCGCCTGGGTCGACCTGGACGACGGGCGCGCCCTGCCGGTGTTCGTCCCGCACGAGGCGCCGTCCCCCGAGACCGAGAGAGGCAACTGAATGGATTTCCAGCTCAACGAGGACCAGCGCGAGTTCCGCGCCGTCCTGCGCGACTTCGTCGACAACGAGATCATCCCGGTGGCGCGCGACTGGGAGCAGTCCGGCCGCTACCCCACCGAGATCGTCAAGGGCATGCGGGACATGGGGCTGTTCGGGATCACCGTCCCGGAGGAGTACGGCGGCCTCGACCTCGACCCCGTCTCGTTCGCGCTGGTCTTCGAGGAGATCGCGCGCGGCTGGATGGGCATCGCTGGCATCCTCGGCAGCCACTCGCTGGCCTGCCGCATGATCGCCATGCGCGGCACCGAGGAGCAGAAGAACAAGTACCTGCCCGGCCTCGCGTCCGGTGAGCGCCGCACCGGCATCGGCCTCACCGAGCCGGACGCGGGCACCGACCTGCAGGGCATCCGCACGACGGCCCGGCTGGAGGGCGACCACTACGTCGTCAACGGGGCGAAGATGTGGATCACCAACGCGCGGTACGCGGACCCGCTGCCGGTGCTGGTGAAGACCGACCCCTCCGCGTCCCCCGCGCACAAGGGCATGAGCATCCTGCTCGTGGACGCGGGCACCGAGGGCTACCAGATCACCAAGGACATCCCGAAGCTCGGCTACAAGGGCACGGAGTCCTGCGAGATCGTCCTGGACAACGTGCGGGTGCCGAGGGAGAACCTGCTCGGCGGCGTCGAGGGCAAGGGCATGCAGCACGCGCTGTCCGCGCTGGAGTGGGGCCGGGTCAACATCGCCGCCCGTTCGGTCGGCATCGCCCAGCGCGCCCACGACGAGGCCCTGGCCTACGCCGGTCAGCGCCGGGCGTTCGGGCAGTCCATCGGCGAGTTCCAAGCCGTGCAGCTGCAGCTCGCGAGCGTGGCGACCCAGCTCCAGGCCGCCCGGCTGATGGCCTACTTCGCGGCGGACGCGGTCCGCCGGGGGCGCGCCGACGGGCAGACGGGCATGGCGAAGATCTTCTGCTCGGAGGTCGCGCTGCAGGCGTCGATCGAGGCGATGAAGGTCCACGGCGGCTACGGCTACTCCACCGAGTACGAGGTGGAGCGGCTCTACCGCGACGCGATCCTGATGAGCATCGGGGAGGGCACCAACGACGTCCTGCGGACGGTCGTGGCCAAGTCCCTGCTGCGCGGCGAGACGGTCGTGCGGTGACCGCCCCGGCGCGGCTGCCGCGCAGCTACCTCTACGTCCCGGGCAACGCCCCGGACAAGCTCGGCAAGGCGCTGGCGCGCGGCGCCGACGCGCTGATCGTCGACCTCGAGGACGCGGTCCCGCCGGACGGCAGGGACGCGGCGCGGCGCGCGGTCGCCGCCTGGCTGCGCTCGGGCCTGGACACCGGCGGCGCCGAGCTGTGGGTGCGGGTCAACGGCGGCGCGGCGGGGGAGCAGGACGTGCGGGCGCTCGCCGGGCTGCCCGCGCTGACCGGGCTCGTCCTCGCCAAGGCCGAGGACGCGGCGCACGTCGCGGCCGTCGCCGGGCTGCTGGCCGGGCTCGGCGACGTGACGACGGCGCTCATGCCGCTGCTGGAGACGGCGGGGGCGATCCTGGACGTCCGGGACATCGCCCGGGCGCCCAGGGTGCACCGGCTCCAGATCGGCGAGGTGGACCTGGCCGCCGACGCGGGGCTCGACCCGGGCCCGGACGAGGCGGAGCTGGCGTTCGCCCGGAGCATGGTCGTCATGGCCAGCGCCGCGGCCGGGCTTCACCCGCCGGTCGGCCCGGTGTCGGCGATCACCGCCGATCCCGCGGCGCTCGCCGAGTCCACCGAGCGCGTCCGGCGGCAGGGGTTCGCGGGACGGGCGTGCATCCACCCCGCGCAGCTCCCGGTCGTCCACGAGGTGTTCACCCCGTCGGCGCCGGAGGTCGCGCGGGCGGCGGACGTCCTGGCCCGGTACGAGGCGGCCGCCGGGGCCGGGTCGGGCGTCGCGCTGGACGCCGAGGGCCGGCTGATCGACGCGGCGGTGATCCGGCTCGCGCGCCGCACGCTGGCCACGTCCGGTCGCGGGCCGATCACCACTCCGAAATAGATCAGACATATAAATGGCGTACCCTGCCTGCACGAGAATCGGGCAGGGCGAACGTAGTCAACCGTGGTCGAGAGATAGATCTGACGACAACTTGGGAACGCGAGTCGCAAGGGAAAGAGGCGGGGCCAGCCATGGCACAGATGAACATCGCCAGCGGAATCCGCGAGTTCGCGATCAGCACGCCGAGCGCCACCGCGCTGATCGACGGGGACCGGCGGATGACGTTCGCCGAGCTCGACGACCGCAGCAACCGCGTCGCGAGCCTGCTGATGGAGGCCGGCTTCACCGCCGGTGACCGCGTCGCCGTCCTGCTCGGCAACCAGCTCGAGTACGTGGAGGTCGCGGCGGGCGCCGCCAAGGCCGGGGTCGCGATGGTCCCGCTCAACCCGCGCGGCACCGCCACCGAGCACGGCTCGCTGATCGAACGCTCCGGCGCGTCCGGCCTGATCGCCGATGCGGCGTTCCAGGACAACGTGCCCGACCTGGCCGAGGACCTGGCGCTCGCCCTCTCCCTCGGCTCCCAGGACTGGGGCCGTCCGTACGAGCGGACCCTCGCGGGGGCACGGGCGGTCGACCCGCGCGTCGAGGTCAGCGAGACGGACCCGTTCTGCGTGCAGTACACGTCGGGCACGACCGGCCGGCCGAAGGGCGCGCTACTCACCCACCGGTCCCGGGTCCTCACCATGTTCGGCTGCGCGGTCGACTTCGGCGTCGGCCCCGGCAAGCGCACCGCCGCCGTCGCCCCGATGGCGCTCGGCGCGGGCTTCGCCTTCGCCTACGCGGGCCCGTTCATGGGCGGCCAGACGTCCATGCTGCACCGCTGGGACCCCGAACAGCTCCTCGACATGATCGAACGCGACCGGCTCCAGACGGTCTTCCTGGTGCCCACGCACGCCGTGATGCTGCGCGAGATGATGGAGCAGTCGCCGCGCAAGTGGGACCTGTCGAGCCTGGAGACCTTCTACTTCAACGCCGCCGCGCTGCCGGTGCCGCTGAAGGAGTGGGTGATGGAGACGTTCCCGCACGTCGGCGTGCACGAGATCTACGGCTCCACCGAGGCGGGCGTCGTGACGAACCTGCGTCCCGGCGACGCGCTGCGCAAGCCCGGGTCGGTCGGGCACGCCTGGTGGATGACCCACATCAAGCTGCTCGACGAGGACCGCCGGGAGGTCGGGCCGGGCGAGCCCGGCGAGCTGTTCGGCCACTCCCCGTTCAACATGCTCGGCTACCTGGACGACCCGGAGGCCACCGCCGAGGCGATCCTCCCGGACGGCTACCTGTCCTCCGGCGACATCGCCGTCCGCGACGAGGAGGGCTTCATCTCCATCGTCGACCGCAAGAAGGACATGATCATCTCTGGCGCGGCCAACATCTACCCCCGCGAGATCGAGAGCGTCCTGCACGGCTTCGACTTCGTCGCCGAGGTCGCCGTCGTCGGCCTCCCCGACGAGAAGTGGGGCGAGACCGTCGGCGCCTTCGTCGTGCCGCGCGAAGGCCGGGCGGTCGACTTCACCGCGATGGAGGCGGCCGTCCGCGAACGCCTCGCCGGCTACAAGGCCCCGCGGGTGTGGAAGGCCGTCGACGAGCTGCCGAAGAACAGCAACGGCAAGATCCTCAAGCGCGTCATCCGCGACGGGTACGGAGCGTGAGTGCCTTGACCGACCGGAAGCCCGTCCTGCCGGTGGCGTTCGCCGCGGGCGCCGCGCTGCGCACCCCGGGCCGCACCCTCACCTCCGGCGACTTCGCCGCGATCATCAACGCGACGTGGGAGAACGGCCCGCTGCACACCGACGACGAGTACATGGCGGCGACCGGGTTCGGCCGCCGCATCCTCGGCGGCCCCTGCCTGCTCGCCATCGCGGCCGGGCTGAGCTCGCCCACGATGTACGCGAGCTGGGCGGCGGCGGGCCTGGACTGCCACGCGGCCCTCGGCATCGACGAGGTGCGCTACGAGGCCCCGGTGTTCGAGAACGACACGATCACCGTGCACATCGAGGTGCGCACCCTGGAGCCGACGCCGGGCGGGTCCGGGTTCGTGGGCCGGGTCCGCGACGTCGTCCGCAAGCAGGACGGCACGGCCGTCCTCACCATGCGCCGCGGCTACCTGCTCAAGCCGATCGCGGCGGACGCGTGAACACCCTCGACGTCACCCGGGACGGCCGCGTCCTGCTCGTGACGATGAACCGGCCCGAGGTCCTCAACGCCTACGACGCCCGGATGGTGCGGGAGCTGCGCGAGGTCTGGCGGACGTTCCGCGACGACGACGGCCTGCGCGTCGCGGTGCTGACCGGCGCGGGCGACCGCAGCTTCTCCACCGGCCTCGACGTGGACGACACCCTCGCGACGGGCGTGGCCAGCCCCTCGCTGGACGAGGACGGCCGGGTCGCGCTCACGTCCCGCGACCTGCGCGTCTTCAAGCCGATCGTCGTCGCCGTCAACGGCCACTGCTGCGCCGGCGGATGGCACTTCGTCAACGACGCCGACGTGATCCTCTGCTCGGATAACGCGACGTTCTTCGACACCCACGTCGATGTGGGCCTGGCGAACCCCGTCGAGGCCGTGGGCCTGCTCAGCCGCCTGCCGCTCACCGAGGTCACCCGCATGGTCGCCAGCGGCCGCGCGTACCGGCTGGGCGCGGAACGGGCCCGCGAGCTGGGCCTGGTGACCGAGGTCGTCCCGCCGGCGGACCTCGTCCCGCGCGCGCTGGAGATCGCGCACGTGATGGCCCAGCACCCTCCCGGGATCCTGGCCAACAGCCTGGAGACCCTCTGGACGGCCGTCGAGGACCAGCGGGCCCGCGCCGAGGCGCTCGGCCTGGCGCTCCTCAAGCGCGCCGCCGACCGCGACCTGCTCGCGTTCCGGTCCGGGAGCGGGTCGTGAAGATCGGCATCTTCGACCAGGTCGACGACATCGCCGCGACCGCCGCCGACCTGCGCGCGGCGGCGCGGGACGGCATCGACAGCTACTGGCTGACGCAGGCGTTCGGGACCGACACGCTCGGCGTGCTCGGCGCGGTCGCCCGCGACCTGCCGGGGCTGCGGGTCGGCACGGCCGTCGTCCCCGTCTACCCGCGGCACCCGATGGCGCTCGCCCAGCAGGCGCTGACCACCAACCTGCTCGTGGACGGACGGCTCGCGCTCGGCATCGGGCCGTCCCACCCGTCGGTGGTCGAACCGTGCTGGGGCATGTCGTACGACCGTCCGGCCCGCTACATGCGCGAGTACCTGGAGGCGCTGACCGGCGCGCTGACCCAGCGCGTCCGTTTCCGGGGCGAGGTGCTGACGGCCCGCGGCGACCTGGACATCCCGGGGGCGCCGGTGCCGCCCGTCCTCGTCGCCGCGCTCGGCCCGAGGATGCTGGAGATCACCGGCGCCCTCGCCGCGGGCACCATCACCTGGATGGTCGGCCCGCGCACCCTCCGGGAGCTCACGGTCCCGACGATCCGGAAGGCCGCCGCCGCGGCCGGGCGGCCCGCACCGGAGATCGTCGTCCCGCTGCCGGTCTGCGTGACCGGCGACGCCCCCGCCGCTCTGGCCCGCGCCGAGGCGGAGCTGGAGTGGTACGGGACGCTGCCGTCCTACCGCGCGATGCTCGACCGCGAGGGCTGCGCGACGCCCGGCCGGATGGCGCTGATCGGCGACGCCGGCACGGTCGCCGCGAAGATCGCCGCGTTCGCCGAGCTGGGCGTGACCACGTTCGCCGCCAAGATCTTCGGCACCCCCGGCGAGCGGGCCGCCACCCGCGCGCTGGTCGCCGCCCTCGCCCGCTGACTCGCCCGCCGCCGGCGCACGGCGCAGCCGAAAGGACCCGCGGCGCGCCCCCCGCTCCGGCTGCTGAGAAGACCGGGGGGCGCGCCGCGGGCGGATCGTGGGGTCAGGCCCAGGCGCGGACGGCGTCGTCCACCGTGTTGATCCAGCCGAAGATGAAGCCGATCCCGTTCAGCGCGTAGTCGTGCCGGGCCTTGTCGAACTCCGCGGTCGCGTCGCTGATCACGTGGGTGGCGTAGTCGCGCTGGCCCGCGTCCCGCGCGGTCGTCTCGACGCAGATGTTCGTGGTCACCCCGCAGATGACCAGCGAGCGGACGCCGAGGCCGGTGAGGATCGGCTCCAGGCGGGTCCCGTAGAAGGCGCTGGGCCGCGACTTGTCGATGACGATGTCGCCCTCGGCCGGTGCCAGTTCGGCGCAGATCTCCCCGTCCCAGCTGCCCGCCGCGAGCGCGTTGACGTCCTTGATGGCCGGGACGATGTGGTTGGGCACGAGGCCCCCGTCCGCGTAGCCGGGCTGGAAGACGTACCGGGTGTAGATCACCGGGACGCCGGCGGCGTGCGCGGCGTCGATCAGGGTGCGGCAGCCCGCGATCGCGGGGCGGAGCTCCTCGTGCGGCAGTCCCATCGCCGCCATGGAGCCCTTGGGCTCGGTGAAGCTGTTCTGCATGTCGACGACCAGCAGCGCGGTGTTCTCTCTCGTGATCTCCACGGAAACCCTCCCGACTCAGTAGCTTCTCGGCAGGCCGAGCGACTCGCCGAGGATGTTGCGGATCATGTCGTTGCTCACGGGGCTGAACAGCTGGAGCCGGGCGTCCCGGAAGTACATCTGCATCGCCGACTCCTCGGCGAGGCCGTGCGCGGCCATCGCGCGCATCCCGCGGTCGACGACGCGGGCCGTCGACTCGCCGGCGACGAGCTTGGCCATCGCGGTCAGCGCCGTCGCCGGGCGGCCGTCCTCGATGGCGCGGACGGCGGCGCCCACCAGCGCCCGGGCCGCCGACAGGTCGGCGAGCGAGTCGGCGGCGGCGTGCTGCAGCGCCTGGAAGCGGCCGATGGGCCCGCCGAACGCCTCCCGTTCCCGCAGGTGGGCGAGGTGCAGGTCCAGGGCCGCGCGTCCGATGCCGAGGCTGATCCCGGCGGCCAGGACGCGCTCCACGTCGAGGGTCTGGGCGAGGAGGGCCATGCCGCGGCCCCGCACACCGACGAGGTGGTCGAGCGGCGCGACCGCGTCGTCGAAGTAGATCTCGCAGGTCCCCGCGGAGCGCATCCCGGCGAGGTGGACGCGGTTGACGGTGACGCCCGGCTGGCCGAGCGGCACGGCGATCACGCTGAGGCCGCGCGACCGCCGGCCCTCCTCGGGCGGGTCGGTGCGGCACAGCACGAACACGATCTCGGCCTTGTGGGCGAGGGAGATCCAGAGCTTCTGGCCCCGCAGCAGCCAGCGTCCGTCCTCGGCGCGGGCGGACGTGCGGAGGTTGAGCAGGTCGGTGCCGACGTCGGGCTCGCTCATCCCGAACGAGCAGATCATCTCGCCGGACGCGATCTGGGGCAGCCAGCCGGCGGCGGCCGTGCCCGCCGCGATGTCGCGGCCCAGCATCCGCATGGCCATGCCGCAGGTCACGTAGTCGACGGCCAGGCCGGGCAGGACGCGGGCGATCTCCTCGGTGACGGCGACCGCGTCGCCGACGGTCCCGCCCGTCCCGCCCGCGGACTCGTCCCCGCCGAGGCCGAGCAGCCCGGCCCCGCCGAGCGCCGCCCAGGCGTCGGCGGCGAACCGGCCGTCGCGGTCGAGCGCGAGCGCGCGTTCCGGCGGCAGTTCCCGGGCGAGCAGCGAGCCGACCATGTCGCGAAGGTCGCCGCGTTCCGGGGTCTCCTCGAACGGTCTCGTGCCGAGCACGCCTCCCCCTCCCTGCATGGCCATAAATCTGATGTATCGCCTACCGACTGTCAAGCGTCTACTACCAGGTACATGGTCATTGACATCATCTCATACAAGCAGGATATCTTTATGTCTGATGTATTCGCACCGGAGAGGGGTACGGGTGCCGGCTGAGGTCACGATCGTCGACGGTCCCGCGATGCCGTGGGTGAACGGGCGGGAGGCGTACGACGCGATGGAACCGGCGTTCCGGGAGAACCTCGGAGACCCGGAACGCGTCGGTGAACTGCTCTCGAAGTACTGGATGCGCGCCCTGTGGAACGACCCGGCGACGTCCCGCCGCATCGACCACGTCCGGACCGACCCCGGCTACCGCGACCTGTCCGAGGCGTACCACGACAGCGTGGAGGAGGCCCTGTTCCTCGGCGGGCGGGTGACGCTCACCGCCGAAGGCGACCTCCAGGCGGGCGACTACTTCTGGCGTCCTCCCGGCTGGGTGCACTCGGCGTCGTCCGACGAGGGCTTCGAGTGCCTCCTGATGATGGAGGGCGAGTCCGCGCCCGACGGGAGCGGCCGCGTCTCCCGGGTGGTGCGCCGCGACGAGGAGGCGGGACGCCACGTCCGCCCCGGTACGTCCGACCCCATCGGCCCGCGCGGGTATGTACGCCGGAAGGAGGGCCGGTTCACGGTCTGGCGCGACCACGACGACACGGTGACCCGGCTCGCCGAGCCCGGCGTCCCCGGCCTGCGGTCCAAGGTGCTGAGCAGCAACGCGACCGCGGCCGGCGTCTCGGTGCTCGTCGACCTGCCCGCCGGCTGGGCGCGGCCGGTCCCGGCCGCCCCGCACGAGCGGTTCCTGGTCCTGACGGAGGGCGCGGTCACCGCCGGCGGCGCCGCCCTCGGACCCTGCTCGCTGATCAACATCCCGGCCGGTCTCGACGGCCCCGCGATCGCCGCCGGCGACGGCGCGCGTCTCCTGGTCAAGGTGAGCGCCCGGTGAGGACCGAGGGCGGCTACGCCGACACCGACTGGGGCCAGGTCCACTACCGGATCAACGGCGACTCCGGCCCGTGGATCGGGCTGTTCCACGAGTCGCCCCTCTCGTGCCGGGTCTACGAGGAGGTGCTGCCCGTACTCGGCCGGTCCGCGCGGGCCGTGGCGTTCGACACGCCCGGCTACGGCGCGTCCGACCCCCCGCCGGGCCCCGGTTTCGAGATCCCCGACTACGCGGGCCGGCTCGCCCAGGCGGCCGCCGGGATCGGGATGGAACGCCCCGTTCTCGGCGGCGTCCACACCGGCGCGTCCCTCGCGATCGCGACCGCCGCGCGCCTGCCCGCCGCCGGGCTGGTGCTGAGCGGCGTCCCGCTGTTCGACGCGGACGAGCGAGCCGATTTCCTCGCGAACTGGACGCCCGGCGCGCCGATCGACGGCGCGGGCTCCCAGTTCGGGTGGGCCGTCGAACGCTACCTGCGCATCTGGGGGGCGGACGTCCCGCAGGACATGCTGCACCTGGCCGTGACGGAGCTGATGCGCGTCGCCGACCGCTACGAGTGGGGCTACCGCGCGGCGTTCCGGTACGACCCGTCCGGCCCGCTCGCGGCGGCGGACGTGCCGGTCCTGCTGCTCGACGCCGAGTTCGACATGCTCGCGTCCAAGGACCCGCTCGCGCTGGAACTGGCGCGCGACGCACGGCTCGCCGTCCTGGACGGCCTGCACGGGCAGCCGCACCTGCGCTCCCCGGACCGCTACGCCGCGGCGCTGCTGGAGTTCGCCCGGGACCTCACCGACACGGAGGAGAACCGATGACCCAGGTCGACACGCAGGTGACCGGAACGGTCATGACCATCACCCTGAACGGCCCCGACCAGATGAACAGCCTGGACCCGGACGCCCTCGACGGCCTGAACGCGGCCCTGGACGCGGCCGAGCGGGACACGACGCTGACCTCCCTGGTGATCACCGGGACGGGCCGGGCGTTCTGCGTCGGCATGGACATCGACTTCCTCGGCGAGTGCTTCGCGGACCCGCCCGGCGTGTTCCTGCCCTTCATCCGCCGCTTCCATGAATTCCTCGACCGGCTGGAGGCGTGCCCGCTCCCGAGCGTCGCCGCGGTCAACGGCCTCGCCCGCGCGGGCGGCTTCGAACTGCTCCTGGCCTGCGACTTCGTCATCGCGGCCGACGAGGCGAAGGTCGGCGACACGCACAGCGACTTCGGCATCGTGCCCGGCGCCGGGGCGTCCCAGCGGGCGCCGCGCAAGCTCGGCGACCAGCGCGCCCGCGCGCTGCTGCTGGCCGGCCGCTGGCTGACCGGCCCGGAGATGGCCGACTGGGGCCTCGCCCTCGCGAGCGTCCCGGCGGCGGAGCTGCCCGCCGAGGTGGACCGCCTCACCGGCGCGCTCGGCAACCGCTCCCGCGCCGTCACCGGAATCATCAAGCGGCTCCTGAACGCCGCCCCGGACGTGACCCTCGCCGAGGGCCTCCGCCTGGAGCGCGAGCTGTTCACCCGCTTCCACGAGGAGGTCGCCGACGCCGACGAGGGCTACCGCGCCTACGTGGAGAAGCGCCGCCCGGTCTGGAACCGCCGATGACCGAGACGTTCAGCACCCCCGCGGTCGACATCACCCAGCCCCTCATCGACGGCCTGGTCGCCCTCGGCGGCTACACGCACCCGCTGTTCAACCCCGGCGCCGAGGACGCCGCCGCCCCGATGCCGGGACAGGGCGTCCTCCTGCTGATGGGCGGCCTGGTCGAGCAGTCGGGCCTGCTGGACCAAGCGATCGCCCTCCTGGAACTACGCGAGGTGCGCTTCCTGAAGATGCTGAAAGCAGGCACGACGCTGCACGTAGACCTAACACCAGGCGAGACGGAGCAGACCTCCTCCGGAAAGCTGCTCCAGCACTACACCTGGACCGCGATCAACGCCGAGGGCGCCCAGATCCTAGAAGCCAAGGCCCTCATGCTCATCCGCCCAACCCCCTGACCGGCTTCGGTGACTGGTCGGCCTTCGCGAGGAGGGACGTGAGGATCGGCTCGGCGTGCGTCCAGAGAAGTGCGCCGCCGATCCCCGGCACCACGTTGCGCTGAGCGGTGGTCATTCGGGTGGCGAGGAGTGCTCCGTGGTCGGGTGAATGGCTGGTGTCGTGCTCGCCGTACCAGATGTCGACCGGAACACCGATCTTGTCGAAGTCGAACGGCCAGTTCCCCATCGCGAGGACCGTGTCGCGCGCGTAACCGGCGGCGCCTTGGGCGAAGCCCTCGTCCAGGGCCCTGCGGTAGGCGGCGGCGAAGTCCGGCTCCCGATACACGGCGAGGTCGCATTCGGGGCTCGCGGCCATGACCATGTTCCACATGGCCTCGGCGGTGAAGCCGGCGAAGAACTCCTCGGCGCCGTCCGGGTCGGACGCCGCCCGGTCGACGAGGCCGCGCAGGTCCGCCGGCAGGACGGACGCGAACTGCGGCGCGGAGACCTCGTCCGCGCCGGAGACCACGGCCATCGCCGACGCGACGCCCGCCTCGGCGCAGGCGATGGCGAACGGCGCGCCCTGCGAGTTGGCGACCACGGCCGGGTTCGCCAGCCCCCGCAGCGCGCAGAACCGACGCATGTCACCGGCGAAGTCGGACAAGGTCCGCCCGGGTGCGGGCGTGGAGACACCGAGCCCGGGACGGTCCACCGAGACCAGACGCACACCGACCGCCTCGACGACACCCGCGCCGAAGCCGAGCCACCGGCTCGTAGCCGCACCCGGGCACAGCAGAACGGGCACCCCGTCGGGCGGCCCCCACTCCGCCCAGCCGAGCGACCGTCCATCAGCCAGCCGGACCTCGCCCAGCCGGACGGGATCATCGACATGAACACCCATGGTCAACAGCATGGCCACCCCCGCACCGCCCCCGCATCTGCTTTTCGAAGCGCCGTACCCTCATCACCGTCGAGAGGAAGACCTGATGAGTGATCCATCCCAGTACCCGCGGGCGGAGAGCGTCGCGGACTTCGCCCGCGGCGTCGCCGAGGTTCGCGCGCGCATCGACGCCGCGGCGGAACGCGCCGGCCGCCCCGGCGCGGAGGTGCGGTTGCTGCCGGTCAGCAAGACCGTCCCCGAGGAGCGGATCCGCGTGGCCGTCGAGGCGGGCTGCCGGGTCCTGGGGGAGAACAAGGTCCAGGAGGCCAAGCGCAAATGGCGGAACCTCGCCGACCTGGACGTGTCCTGGTCGGTGATCGGCCACCTGCAGACCAACAAGGCCAAGGACGTCGCCGCCTTCGCCGCCGAGTTCCAGGCCCTCGACAACCTGCGCGCCGCCGAGGCCCTGGACCGCCGGCTCCAGGCCGCCGGCCGGGGCCTGGACGTGTTCGTCCAGGTGAACACCTCCGCCGAGGAGTCCAAGTACGGCCTGCCGCCGGACGACCTGCTCGGCTTCCTGAAGCGGCTGCCGGACTACGGGGCGCTGCGCGTCCGGGGCTTGATGACCCTCGCCGTCTTCACCCGGGACACCGCACGGGTCCGGGAGTGCTTCCGCCTGCTGCGCACCCTCCGCGACCAGGCCCGCGACCTCGGGCTCGCCGGCCCGGGAGAGCTGTCGATGGGGATGTCGGGCGACTACGAGACCGCCGTGGAGGAGGGCGCCACGGTCGTCCGCGTCGGGCAGGCGATCTTCGGTGCCCGGTCCCTCCCGGACGCCCACTACTGGCCCGGAGCCGCGCCGCCGCCCATCGCCAACGCCCACTCCGGAGAGCGGGAGGCCCCGCGAGCACGTCCCGGCAGCCGAACGCCAACCTGCGCGCCTCGTTCCGCCAACCCGACAGTAGCTTAAAGTATTGATAATATCACGGCACGCAGTTGCGGTATGTGTTCCGTCTCTACCCCACCGCCGGGCAGCGGCAGGCCCTGGCACGGGCGTTCGGCTGCGCCCGCGTGGTCTACAACGACGCGTTGCGGGCGCGGGAGGACGCCCGCCGGGCGGGTCTGCCGTTTGTGCGGGCGGCGGAGTTGTCGGCGGGGCTGACGGCGGCGAAGAAGACGCCGGAGCGCCGCTGGCTGGGCGAGGTGTCGTCGGTGGTGCTGCAGCAGTCGCTGCGGGACTTGGAGGCGGCCTACCGGGCGTTCTTCGACGGCCTGGCCGGCAAACGCCCCCGGACGGGGGCGCCGAGGTTCAAGTCCCGCAAGGACGCCCGGCAGGCGATCCGGTTCACCGCCAACGCCCGCTGGCAGATCACCGAAGGCGGCAAACTCGCGCTGCCCAAGGTCGGCGACGTGACGGTGCGGTGGTCGCGGCGGCTGCCGTGCACGCCCTCGACCGCGACCGTGATCAAGGACGCCGCCGGACGGTACTTCGCCTCGTTCGTCGTGGAGACCACCGACGTGCAAGACCCGCCCGACACGACGGCCGAGGTCGGGATCGACCTGGGGTTGGAGCATTTCGCCGTGCTGCCGGACGGCCGCAAGATCGGCTCTCCCCGGTTCCTGCGCCGCGCCGAGGGGGCCGTCCCGCGATGACGGCGTAGCGGTTCGTCGCGTGCCCGTTCGCGGAACCGGGCGCCCGCATGTATTGGAAGGGCGACCTGGTCCGTAGGACCCCGGCCGGGCTGCTGGAGTACGCCGGCCGGGCGGGCGGCCGGCGCATCGTCGCCTATATCGTCCCCGCGACCGGCGATGCCCCGGGTCCGGACTTGGCCGTGCGGCTGCGGCGGTACGCCGCCCGGCGCCTCCCGTCGTACATGGTGCCGTCGGCCTACGCGCTCCTGCCCGAATTCCCGCTCACCCCCAATGGCAAGCTGGACCGCGCGGGCGGACGGGCTCGACATCCCGCCGCGCGCCGTCTTCACCCACCAGACCGTCGAAGCCCTCGCCGCCGCCCGCGGCGGTCCCGAGGACGGGCGGCTCGGGCTCGGCGCGGTCCTGCCGATCCGCGCGGACGGCGACCGGCCCCCGCTGTTCTGCCTTCCACCGGCCGGCGGCCTGGCCTGGCCGTACTTCGGGCTGATCCGGCACCTGCCCGCCGGCCGGCCGGCCGGTCTACGGGCTCCAGGCGAACGGCTTCCTGGACGCCGGCGAGCCGCTGCCCGCCTCCGTCGAGGAGGCCGCCCGCGACCACGTGACGCACCTGCGCACCGTCCAGCGGCACGGCCCCTACCACCTGGCGGGGTACTCGCTCGGCGGGCGAGGAGGTCGCTTTGCTGTTCTTCACCGCCCTCGGCGGCCGCACGGCCGCATCGCCGACGGGCGAGGCCAACTGTTTCGGCACGCAGAGTTCAGGGTGAACACCCCGGCATGACCGGCGATCTGCCGCTCACGAGCGGCTACCTTCGTGCGCAAATGTCCCGATAGCCGACACCGGCTGGAACGTATTGGCGCCATTCGTCCCGGCTGAGGGGGCTGCCTGCTATCGCGCAGGCCGCGGCCTCGGGATCCCGTGGTACGGCGATGTTCCAGTGTCCCACGGTAAGGCTGTCATCGGATTCGTTATCTTCTCCGGTAACCAAGGAGTTGGAGTCGGGGAAGGCCAGAAACTCTACGTCGCCCACGCTGGCGAGCGTTGCACCGATCTGACTCTGAGTGGCGGTGTCCCACAGTTTGACCTGAGCGCCCTCGGCAAGCTCGTCGGGCAGTGTTCCCCCATCATCACCGCTGGCCAGTGTACTCCCATCGGGACTGAAGGCCATGGATATCACCATTCCGGCGTGTCCGGTGATGGGTAGGCCCTTTTGCCTCCATTTGCGGGTGTCCCACAAAATGATCGTCTTCTTGCCGCCGATCGCAAGCGTCCTGCCGTCGGGACTGAAGGCGAGTGCGGTGACTCCTCCGGAGGGGATGTTGTCGGGTGAGCGGATTTCATCGCCGTCCGAGACGTCATAGGTCTTGAGGGTCTTACCGAAACCGACGACCAGCGCCTTACTGTCGGCAGTGAAGGCAAGGGCTCTCACTGCCTGATCTGGTTTCGAAAGCGGCGACTCATTTTTCAGAGTCCGGTTATCCACATCCCACAACTGCACCTTGCCTTTTTCCTGCGTGACGGTTGCCAAGGTGTGCCCGTCTGGACTGAAGGCTGCCTTTGTTATCGTGCCGTCCAGACCACTGTCGAGAACGAACCGGTCACCGGTACCGGCATCCAGCTTCCAGATTTCGATTCTGCGGTCTCCGCAACCAAGTGCGAAGATCTTTTTGTCCACAGTTGCCGCGTACGGGTATCCACATTGAGTATTACCCGGTTTCGGGTTGGTGAGTTCATCTTTACTCCTGCCGATCACGTCCCAGAGTTGAAGAAGTACTTGCTCACTTTCCTTGGTGCCGCTGATTACGGTTCGCCCATCCAGGCCAAAAGTATATAGTCCCACCATCAGATGCTTAGGGTGTTTCCATGGCTGGTGGGTGCGAATATTCCACAGTCGAATCTTGGGTTGCCCAACGCCGACATCGATGGAGGCCACGGCGTCCTCGCCGACGAATGATGCAACTCGTGACGATGTCCAGACGCCCATGTCGATAGGTCCGACAAGTTCACCGCTCGCGACATCCCACAACTTGTTGTCGATGACGACGGACTCGCCGTCGGCACTGAATGGTCCCACCTTGCTGTCATCGGGATAGCCGCCCAGGGGAATGGAATTGGGAAGCGCCGGCTTGCGGGCATGGAGGTCGCGAATATAGGCGTATGCACCGTTTGAATCCGACCGCACTGTTACGGCATATCTGCCGCCACGGGGACTCAATGCTACTACATGCCCTTCTATTTCAACTTCCTTTCCGTTTCCGCCGGCGGTAAGGTCGAACAGTTTCAAGGTGGATCCATTGCTGGACTTTTTACTGATGGCCGCAGCCGTGGCGTCGGCGGCGATCGCGACCTGAGTTAAATAGGTCTTCGTATAGGGAATGTAGTTGCCGGGTGCAGGTGAGCCGTAGCCGTCAGATTTGGCGGTTCGCATTTTCCAGAGTCCGACGCCTTTGCCATCGTCAACGGCCAGGCCTTGCCCATCGGAAGTGAAGGCCATCGACTCGAGCTTGGACGAAATGGGAAGGCCGCCCAGTTCTTTGAGGGGCTGCACGTTCCAGAAACGGATCTTGGATTTACTGTCGGTAGATTCTGCAGCGGCAAGCGTTCGGCCGTCCGGGCTCAGCGCCACCACGATGCGCTCGGGGGCATTGAAAGCTTGCACCACGCCCTGTTGACGGTGCTTCCGCACGTCCCACAAGGCGACCGTGCCGTCATTGTTGCCGATTGCGAGTAGATGTCCCTTGAGGTCGGAGGCGAGTGTGACCGGCTCACCCTGGTATCCGTTCAGGACGTCTCGGGCGGCTTGGCCGAGAACGTTGCGTAGTGCGGCCCACCCCTCGGGCGTCTTCCGGACGCTCTGGGCGGCGACGGCCAACTGCGCCGCCTTGACGGGGTCGGTGCCGCTGGATTGCCGGCTCTGTGCGGCCAGCTGCCGCGCGGCCGCGATGTCGCGCTGCTCGGTGGCCTTCCGCTGGGAACTGACCGCCCATCCGGTGGCCGTCAGCGACAGTGCCGTGGCCGCCACGAGCATCAGGGCGACGGCTCGGATGCGGCGCCGGGTGCGGGTCTGGGCGTGAATGGAGACGTCCAGGAACTCGCGGCCGGCCGGCGGCAGGGCCGGGTGCCGGCCGGGGTCGCTTCGCCATCGGGCCTCGGCGTGCCGGACGGCGGCCAGGCGTTCCCCGCGGAACAGGTAGGACGAGGCCCGCTGGTGCGCATCCCACTCCCGCGTGGCCTCCAACAGCTGGTGGTAGAGGGCATGGCCGGCCAGGTCGGCCTCCAGCCAACCGCGGAGCCGGGGCCAGGCGTGCAGCAGGACCTCATGGGCGATCTGCACGCCGGTGTCGTCGACGACGATGAGCCGCCGCAGGGCGAAGGCGTCCAGAGCGCGGCCGATACCGGCGCGCTCGTCGGGGGTGCGGCCCTCGTCCAGGGCAGGACGGCCGGCTGCGCGGCGGGTGAGCGGGCCCTCGCCCGACACCGCGGTCAGCTGACGGAAGATTCGCTGGGCAAGGTCCTGGTCGGCGGGTTCCAGGCTCCCGAAGGCCTCCTCCGCGCTGGTGGCCACCGCGCGGTTGACGCCGCCGGTCCGGGCATATCCGCGGCTGGTCAGCCGGTCGCCCTCGCGGTGCTCCCAGACCGTCAGCATCGCCTGCGACAGCAGCGGCAGTACCCCGGCCGTGTATCCGCCGCGGGCCGAGCGCACTTCGCTGAAGATGGCGTCGATGAGACCGGGCTCGATCTCCAGGCCGACGGCGTCGGCCGGTCCCGTGACCGCCCGCCGCAGGTTCCCGCCCGACATCGGCCCCAGCACGTAGGCCCCGTCCCGCAGCACCTCGGCCAGCTCGGGGTACTCGGCGCAGCGGTCGATGAAGTCCCCCCGCACCACCGCCACGACCAGCGCCGCCGGCGCGCCCCCCGGCCCGACCGGGGTGGTCGCGGCGGCGTGCAGCGCGGTGATGAACGCAGCGCGCTCGGCCGCCGCCCCATCGTGGTCGTGCCGCTGCTCCTGCCCGGATCGTTCCAGGACGTCGTCGAGCGTGAAGATCTCCTCGAACTGGTCCACCAGCAGCACGAGCCGCGCACCGCTCACGGCCGTCTCGGGCAGTCCGCGGCGGCGTGCGTCGGTCTCGACGGCCTGGCGCACCAGCAGGTGCGCCCGCTCCGGTTGCGCGGTCAACCGGTCCAGCACCGTCGCGACGTCGACCCCCGCGAGGCCGGCCAGCACCATCGCGAGTTGCACGAGCGGAGTTCTCGTCGGCTGCGCCAGGACGCGCCGAGGCCACTCGGCGACCTCGGGCGACAGTTCACCGCGTGCGATCGCCGGCAGTACTCCCGCGCGGAGCAGCGAGGACTTTCCCGCCCCCGAGGCGCCCGTGACCACCATCATTCCCGGGCCGGTCAGCCGCCGCGCCAGCCGGGCCACGACGCGGGCGGTGTCCTCTTCCCGCCCGTAGAAGATTCCGGCGTCGGTCTCGCCGAAGGCCACCAGCCCTCGGTACGGGCAGCCGCCCGGACCAGGGTCGGCCCGCCCCTCCCGATCGGGCGGAGCCTGCCGTCCCGGGCGCGTCTGCTGCTCGATCGCCGTGACCAGCTGCAGCAGCCGCCGGATGTCGGCCGTCTGCCGGTAACCCAGATCCACCGCGGCCTGCAATCGGACGCTCTGCTCCCGCAACTGCCCGCTCTGGTCTTCGATGCCCCGGCCGACCGACTCCAACTGCTCGTGCACATCGGAAAGCACGAACCCGAACTCGCTGAAATCCCGACCGACCGTCGCCAATCCTTCGGCCAGCCGAGTCTGCAGTTCACGGTCACCCGATTCGACGGCGGCCTCGATCGCGACACCGACCGCTCCGACGGCCCGCAGTATTTCGGCGATCTCGGCGCGCAGCCCATCGGCCCGCTCCCCGCCGGCCTCCAGGATCTGCCGGATCCCCCGCTCCAGCTCCGCGGCCAGTTCCTCTTGCGAAGGCGGCGCCGAACCACCGCCGTCCCCTACCCGTGCGACGCCCGCCTTCACCACGTCGGTCAGCACATTCCCGCCGACCGCCGTCACCGCCCCCACCCCGGCCGACACGACCGCCGCCCCGCCCACGCCCGAGGTCAGCAGCGGAGCGACCGCGCCCGACGCCAGTAACGACAGCAGAATCGGCGAGGACCACCGCCGTGCGCCCTCGCCCGCCGAACCGGCCAAACGCGCCACCCGAGTTCGCACTCCGGTACGCATCAACCTCGATTGCTCGTCAGCCCGCCCCCCGGAGTCCATAAGCGGAGATTGTTCCTGACAGGCTCCGGACAGGCGCTGTTAAGAAATTTAGAGATACAGAACCGTGATCAAGACTGGCGCGGCACCCGGTACCCGTTGCCGATCATCTACGCACCCGCAAGATTTGCCCGGACTCGGCCCTGCTCTAGGAGTGAAAGCCGTCATCACAATGATGGTCGGCGGCTGCGGTGTGACGTACGCCACACGAGTCTGAGTAGTCACTACTCAGGCGCCCGCCCGGGGTGCGCGGAGACCATTCGGAGCGAGACCAGAGCGGTACGGGTCCCGTGCCGCACGCTAGGAGGGAAGGAAAGATGAACAAGCTCCGGATCGATGATCTTGTCCCGGAGGACACCGGCGTCGTCGAGCTCGTCGGTGACGACGACCTCGACCTCATCGTCGGGGCGATGGCCCCCGGCTCGGGCTTCATGTGCTCCGTGACCAGCGGAGACGGGCCCGGCAAGCCCGCGGAGGAGTGCTTCCGGGTCTAGCGTCCGACACGAACCGGCGTGGGGGGCCCCCCCGCGGGGGGGGGCCCGCCGGCGCCCCCCTTTGAGTGTTGGCGGGGGGGGGAGCCCGGGGTTTTTTGATGAGATATAGAGGCCTCAC